>NZ_JBOHGB010000017.1:0-75664 GCF_050699935.1 Actinophytocola sp. | reverse complement strand
ACACACCCGGCCGCACCAACCCACACGAAACCATCCTCCTCCGCAGCGAAGGCATCGGCTCCCACGACATCGCCATCGCCCACCACGCCTACACCCAAGCCCTCACCCACGGACTCGCCACACACCTCTAGTGCCCGCCGACTTTCGCAGAATGGAGCCCCGCGTGGAATTCCGCCTGAGTCCCGAGCAGAAAGCACTGGTGGACACCGCACGCCGGCTCGCTCGGGAGAAGTTCGCACCGAAGGCGTTCACCTGGGACGGCTTTGCGTGGGAGAACGCGCGGGCACTCGCCAGGGCTGGTTTCACCGGCATCACCATCCCGGCCGCCGATGGTGGCCAGGGTGGTTCGCTCATCGACGCCGTTCTGGTGATGGAGGCGATCGGCCAGATCTGCCCGCATTCCGGCGATGCCATGCAGGCCACGAACTTCGGCGCGATCCGGATGCTCTCGAGCTTCGGCGGTGAGCGGGTCAAGCGGGAGATCCTGCCTCTGCTGCTCGCCGGAGAGGGACTGGTCAGCGCGGGCATGAGCGAGTCGGAGGCCGGCTCGGCGGTCACCGACCTGCGTACGACGGCCGAGTACCGCGGTGACGAGGTGGTGCTCAACGGCCACAAGATGTGGGGCTCGCACGCGCCCGAGATCACGCACTCCGTGGTGTGGGCCCGCTTCGGCCCGCGTAGCAAGGACATCGGCTGCGTCGTGGTGCCGGCGGACGCTCCCGGGTTCTCCAGGGGGCCGACGGAGACCTACATGTCCGGCGAGCACTACTGCGCCCTGTACTTCGAGGACTGCCGGGTGCCGCGCGACTACGTCCTGCTCGACTCGAACGCGCTGGGCAGAATGCTCACGACCTTCGGCGTGGAGCGGATCGGCAACGCCACCCGGGCGCTTTCCCTTGCCCAGGCGGCTTTCGACGCCGCGGCCGAGCACGCGAAGGTCCGGCGGCAGTTCGGTCGCCCACTGTGCGAGTTCCAGGGCCTGCAGTGGCGGTTCGCCGACATGAGAATGAAACTCGACGCGGCGCGCCTGCTCGTCTACCGGGCGGTGCACGGCGCGGAGTCCGGCGTGCCGGACCCGACCGAGGCGTCGATCGCCAAGTGCTTCACCAACGAGGCCGCGTTCGAGGTGGCGAACCAGGCGCTGCAGGTGTTCGGCGCCTCCGGTTACTCCACCGGGTATCCGATGGAGTACCTCCTGCGCCGGATACGCGGCTGGATGATCGCCGGCGGCTCGGTGGAGATGCTGCGGAACCGAATCGCCGCGTCGATCTTCGACCGCCGCTTCGACCAGCGGCCGGCCCGATGACCTTCACCACTCGTCCGGAGCTGGCCGGCACGTTCGGAATGGTGTCCTCGACGCACTGGATCCCGGCGACGGTGGGCATGAGCGTGCTGGAACGCGGTGGCAACGCCTTCGACGCCGCCGTCGCGGCCGGCTTCACCCTGCAGGTCGTCCAACCGCACCAGAACGGTCCGGGCGGCGACCTGGTGGCGATCTTCGCCCGGGCGGACGATCCGCGTCCCGTCGTGCTGTGCGCGCAGGGCTGCGCACCGCAAGCCGCGACGGTCGACACGTTCACCGACCTCGGGCTGGACATGATCCCCGGCTCGGGTCCACTTGCCGCGACGATCCCGGGCGCGACGCCGGGCTGGCTGACCCTGCTGCGTGACCACGGAACGATCTCCGTCTCCGCGGCGCTCGAGCACACGGTCGGCTACGCCGAGGGCGGCTACCCGCTGGCCGCGCAGGTGTGCGAGTTCGTCGGCAGGGTCGAGCGGCTCTTCCGCGACCACTGGCACACCTCGGCGGCGCTCTACCTCCCCGGCGGGACGCCGCCGCGGCCCGGCAGCCTCTTCCGCAACCGGGCGCTGGCCGCGACCTACCGCCGAATCACCCACGCCGGCCGGCAGACCGGCGGCCGCACCCGGGAGCAGGCCATCGACGCCGCGCTCCTGGCGTGGCGGGAGGGTTTCGTCGCCGAGGCGGTCGAGAAGTTCCAGCGCACACCGTGGCGGGACTCCAGCGGCGCGGACCACCCGGGCCTGCTGACCGGTGCCGACCTGGCCGGCTGGCGGCCGACCTACGAGGCACCCGCCCGCTACTCGTTCCGCGGCTACGAGGTGTGCAAGCCGTCCGCGTGGAGCCAGGGGCCGGTGCTGCTCCAGCAGCTGGCGCTGCTCGACGACGTCGACCTGGTGCCGGGCACCGCGGCATACGTCCACCAGGTCGTGGAGTGCGCGAAGCTCGCGTTCGCCGACCGGGAGGCGTGGTACGGCGACACGGCGAACGTGCCGCTGGAGACGTTGCTGTCGAAGGACTACAACGACGCCCGGCGAGACCTCGTCGGCGAGCGGGCCGCCGAGGCGCCGCGGCCGGGGTCGCCCGACGGCCGGCAGCCGCGACTGCCCGCGTTCGACCGGCAGGCCGTTCGGGACGGCAGCGTCGGGGAGCCGAACGCCCTCGCGGCCGCGGTGCTCGAGGCCGGACCGCGGGCCGACGGCGAGGCACGGACCGACACGGTCCACGTCGACGTCGTCGACCGGTGGGGCAACATGGTGTCGGCGATGCCCAGCGGCGGTTGGCTGCACTCCTCGCCGGTCATCCCGGAGCTCGGCTTCGGGCTCGGCACCCGCCTGCAGATGGCATGGCTGGATCCTGGGGTTCCCAACACCCTCGCGCCGGGCAAGCGCCCCCGCACGACCCTCTCCCCCACCCTCGTGCTGCGCGACGGCCGGCCGGTGCTCGCGTTCGGCTCGCCCGGCGGGGATCAACAGGACCAGTGGCAGCTGGGTTTCCTGCTACGGCGTCTGGTCGGTGGTGCCAACCTGCAGGAGGCCGTCGACGCGCCGGCCTTCCACACCACCCACTTCCCCAGCTCCTTCTACCCGCACGAGGCGCATCCGGGCGTGGTCGTCGTCGAGGACCGCATCGGCGGCGAGGTGATCCACGATCTGGAACGGCGCGGCCACCGGGTGGTGCGGGCGGGCGAGTGGGCTCTCGGACGGCTGTGCGCGGTGGCCCGGGACGGGGACCTGTGCCACGCGGC
Organism: Actinophytocola sp.; assembly: GCF_050699935.1. NCBI lineage: Bacteria > Bacillati > Actinomycetota > Actinomycetes > Pseudonocardiales > Pseudonocardiaceae > Actinophytocola > Actinophytocola sp. The sequence continues at coordinate 72,617 of NZ_JBOHGB010000017.1, read as the reverse complement.
GGCCAACCCCCGCGGCATGCAGGGCTACGCGGTCGGGCGCTGACCCGACACCGAGGAGAGGACCGACATGGCACTACTCGAACGGAAGGTCGCGGTGATCACCGGCGGCGCGCGCGGGATCGGCCTGGCGATCGCCGAGGCGTTCGTCGCCGAGGGCGCACGGGTGGTGCTAGGCGACGTCGACGAGGACCGCGCGGAGTCCGCCGCGAAGCAGCTCGGCGATCCGTCGGTGGCGCTGGCCACGCGGTGCGACGTCACCGAGTCGGCGGAGGTGCAGGCACTGCTGCGGGGCGCGGTCGACGCGTTCGGCTCCCTCGACATTCTGGTCAACAACGCCGGCATCACCCGGGACGCCACCATGCGGACGATGACCGAGGAGCAGTTCGACCAGGTGATCGGCGTGCACCTGAAGGGCTGCTGGCACGGGACCCGGCACGCCGCGGCGATCATGCGCGAGCAGCGGGCCGGCTCGATCGTGAACATCTCCTCGCTGTCGGGAAAGGTCGGCATGGTGGGCCAGACCAACTACTCGGCGGCCAAGGCGGGGATCGTCGGCCTGACGAAGGCCGCCGCGAAGGAGCTGGCGCACCACGGCGTCCGCGTGAACGCCATCCAGCCGGGCCTGATCCGCTCGGCGATGACCGAGGCGCTGCCAGAGCGGATCTGGGACGAGAAGGTGGCCCAGGTACCCATGCGCCGCGTCGGCGAGCCGAGGGAGGTGGCCTCGGTCGCGCTGTTCTACGCGTCCGCGATGTCCTCCTACATGACCGGCACGGTCGCGGAGGTCACCGGCGGCCGCTTCATGTAGCCGCCCCGCTACCGCTCGGCCGGCCCGGCCAGCAGGTGGTGGGCGCGCTCCTGACCGATCGACAGGAGCAGTGTGGGCAACCGCGGACCGGTGTCCGAGGAGCACAGCAACCGGTACAGGGCGGCGAAGAACACCCGCTGCGCCTTCTTCAGCTCGGGGCTCGGCGGAGCGTCCTCGGGCAGGCCGCGCAGGAGCTTCGGCACGCCGTACACCAAGCGGGTCAGGCCTTCCAGGGTCCAGGCGTCGTCGATGCGCTCGTCGAGCATGCGCACCCCGTCACGGGTCCGGTCGTCCAGCTCCCGCCACGCCTCGTCGTGGAACTCCGTGCGGATCATGGTCCGCTCCTGCGGCGGCAGCAGCCGGGTCGCGTAGTTGATCGCGCACGTCAGCCGGGGCTCCAGCTCCTTGATCAGCGTGTCGTGGCCGGGCAGGTCGGGCAGGTGCTGGCGAACCAGCCGGTCGATCTGCTCGGTGTTCGCCTGGGTGATGTCGGCGGCGGAGGACAGCAACCGGAACGACACCGGACGGCGGCTGTGGTCGACCGCGCCCGCCGACGTGCGCAGGCACACCTCGCGCAGGTGCACGTCGGCCCGGGACGCGTCCGGCGCCTCGACCCGCTCGCCGAACCGGTCCCACTCGTCATAGAGCCGCTGCACCGCACGCGGCGACAGGTCGATGGTGAACGACTGCGACGGCGTGCGCCGCACGTACAGCCAGCGCAGCATGGCCGGCTCCAGCACGTCCAGCGCGGTCGCGGGAATCGCCGCCCCGCCGGTCGAGCTGGACATCTTGCTCGACCCACCCGCGAGACCCACGAACGTGTACGGGAACGAGTACGGCGCCGTGCCGCCGAAGATCTCCCGGATCACCACGCTGCCCGACGCGATGCTGCTGGTCGGCGCGTGATGGTCCTCGCCGGCCGGTTCGAAGTCGACGCTCTCGTGGACCCAGCGCATCGGCCAGTCCACCTTCCACACCAGCTTGCCGGAGATCCGCGCGCCGTCGGCGAGCGTCAGCTCGCCCGCGTGGCCGCACCGGCAGCGATAGGCCAGGGCGAGACCGTCGTAGCCGGTGACCGTCGTGAAGTCCTTCCCGCACGCCTCGCAGTACGGCTTGAACGGGTAGTACGCCGCCCGCCGCTCCCCGACCGACTGGTCGTGGCGGCCCTCGGTCTGGAACCGCGACAGGATGTCGAACACGTCGCCACGGCGGTCCATGGCATGGCGGATCGCCGCGTTGTACGTCCCCCGCGGGTACTGGTCGGACTGCCGCACCTCGCGCATCCGCACGCCCATCCGGGCCAGCGCGTCGGTGAACTCGGCGATGAAGTGCGCTGCGTAGGAGTCCCGTTCCCCGTACGGATCGGGCACCGCCGCCAGCGGCCGGCCGACGTGCTCGGCAAGGCTCTCGTCGAGCCCGGCGGGAACCTTCCGGAACCGGTCGTAGTCGTCCCACGAGTGCAGGTGAACCGCGTCGAGACCGCGCGACCTGATCTCCTCGGCCACGAAGTGGACCGTCATCACCTCGCGCAGGTTGCCCAGGTGGATGGGTCCGGACGGCGAGACGCCCGACTCGCACACGATCGTGCCCCCGCCCGACCGCCGGGCGTGCTCGATCGCCACGTCGGCCGCGCGCTGGACCCAGCTCAGTTCCGCCTCGGCCACAAACCCTCCGTACGCTGTACTCCGCTCACCTGCTCAGCCCAAAGCTAGCAGTGGGCATCGGGGGCGTATGCGCTGGCACCGCGGCTGCCGGCGGGACTCGGCCCACCCGATTCGACATTCCTTTCACCGGGATGTCGAGACCGGAGCCGCGGCCTCTACCTCCGTCACGAGACCCGTCCCGACGGAGAGGAGAACACCATGCGGGACCGCACGCGTTCGGGACTGCGACGAGCGACCGGCCGGGACCACGACGAGTGGTTCGCCCTGCTCGACCGGTGGGGCGCGCCCGGACGTCCGTTCCGGGCGATCGCCGACTGGCTCCAGGGCGAGCACGGCCTGAGCGACTGGTGGGCGCAGAAGCTGATCGTCGAGTACGAGCAGGCGCGGGGGCTGCGCCCACCCGGTGTACGGCCCGGTGGCACCTTCACCGTCGGCACCAGCAAGACGGTCGGGGTCCCGGTCGAACGCCTCTACCGGGCCGTCGTGGATCCCGAGGAGCGCGAACGCTGGCTGCCCGGCGTCGTGCTGCGCGAACGCACCTCCCGGCCACCCCGCTCGGCCCGCTTCGACTGGGCGGACGGCACCCGGGTCAGCGTCACGTTCGAGGCCAAGGGCGATGCCAAGAGCCAGCTCGCCGTGGAGCACGAACGACTAGCCGATCCCGAGACGGCACAGCGGACGAAGGCGTTCTGGCAGGAGCGGCTGGCCGCACTCAAGACCGTGCTCGACGTCGGGCTCGGCGGCTGACCCCGACTAACCTGAGTGGTCGTGGCGCTTGCGGCGGAAGGTGAGTTCACCGCATACGGCCCGTCCCACCTGTTGGTCCTGCTCGTGTTCGCGGCGACCGCGGCGGGGCTGGTCATCGCGGGTCGCCGGTACGGGCGCTCCGCGCGGGCCCGCCTCGCCGGGCGGATCGTCGCCGTGGCGATGCTCGTCGTGCAGGTGGGCATGGTGGTCTACTCCAACACGCAGTCGCGGTTCGGCGTCGACCACTCGCTGCCGCTGCAGTTGTCCGACCTCGTGGCCCTGTCGGCGGTCTATGCACTGTGGTCGCATCGGCACTGGGCCTTCGCGCTGACCTACTACTGGGGTCTGGTGCTGAGCGCGCAGGCGCTGTTCTCCCCGGTCCTGACCGGGCCCGACTTTCCCGGGCGGGACTTCCTGGTGTTCTGGAGCCTGCACCTGTTCGTGATCTGGACGGCGATCTACCTGACGTGGGGCCTCGGCATGCGCCCCGGATGGCGTGACTACCGAACGACCATCGCCGTCACCGTCGGCTGGGCCGCCGTCGCGATGATCGTCAACTCGCTCACCGGGGCCAACTACGGCTTCCTCAACCGCAAACCCGAGATCGACTCGATCCTCGACGTGCTGGGTCCGTGGCCGTGGTACCTCGTGCCCGAGATCGCGCTCGTACTCGGCGTCTGGGCGCTGATGACCTGGCCGTGGGTACGGCGGTCCGCGCGCCGCCAACCCGCCGTCTAGCGGCGTCGCCACGCAGCCGCACACGGCCGCGCCGTCCGCGGCCTCGGCGAAATCCGGCCACCGGGCACACGCCTCGCCGACCGTGACCCGCACGACCCGTTCGTACCGACCGGCGACGACAGCCGTTCCGATGAGGAACGCCACGCCACGCTACCGCCACGAGCCGGACAGCTCGCCGTCGATTTCGGCTTCCAGGACCACAGCCAGGCCACCCCTTTCCGGAACAGCATGTCCGATGTGGAGCGTGCTCGACAACGTCCGGCTCGCCGCCGACGGCCCGACCCCGCCGACCTGTCCTAATAGGACGAGGGGTGCGCGCGCGGTGGGCGTGCTCGACGGGGTACACCCAGAAAAACCGTGCCGCACTGGCGTTTGACCGCACGGGTGTCGGGTAATCGATGGGACCACCGACACGCGGAGGTGAGGCCGACGATGACAGTCGAGGAGAAGTCTCTCCAGCGGTCCACGGAAGTCGACGCGCCTCTCGAACAGCAGGTACGTGCCGTCCGCGCCGTGGCGTCGGCGGCCAAGGACGTCAACGACTGCCGGCGGTTGCTGGACATGCTCGGGCTGAACCCGCGCCCGCACGTCCCGACGGCGCCCGAACCGCGTGCAGAGCGGTGAGCACCGTGTCGCACGACGACGAGCCCGCGACACGGGCGCCCTCCCGCGGAGCGATGGTCACCTACGTCTGCGGAGAGCACGCCGCGGGCCGACACCGATTACGCATCGCCAAGGTGGTCGGTCCGGTCGCCGTCGACCCGACCACGGACAGCACGTGGATCGGTGTCAGGCATCCGGACACCGGTCGTACGCTCGACCTCATCGCGGGCAGCTCGATCGTCGACATCTCGCCGCCCTGCTGACCGGAGCCGGTTCGGACCTCCGGCAAGCTGCTCGAGGCGGGAGGTCAGGACCTCGACCACCGGCGTCCGGTCGCGTGTGCACGCTCGTGGTCGGGCAGCTGCTGGAGCTGCTCGGCGGTGAGCGATCGGACACGGTCCGGACGGTCCCGCTATTCGGGTGGCAGGAGCGTGCCTAGCGGGCCGAGATCGAGGTTGAGATCCTCGCGCCGGAGGTCGAAGTGGTCGCAGAGCTCGTCCATGCGTTCCTCCAGCCCCAGCAACGTCAGGCCGATCTTCTCGATCTGCTCGTCGTCGAGATCGCCGTGGTCGACCCGGCGGATCGCCTGCCGCTCCATCAACTGTCGCAGCAGCTCCACGACGGTGAGCACCAGCCCCACGAGGCTTTGCTCGGTCGTGTCGGGATCGGCGTTGATGCGGTGTTGGCCCGGACGGTTCGTCATCGTGGTGGCTCCAAGGCACTGATCGAGGACAGCAGCGTGCGCAGGGAGATGTGGACCAGGTCCACGTCGGCGATGGACAGGGTGAGCTCGCCGCTGATCACGACGCCACCGGCGAGCACGCGGTCGAGCAGGTCGACCAGGGCGATGCGGCGCTCGGGGGCGGGCACGGGTTCGGTCATCGCGTGCCTCCGATCGAGGCGAAGGAGTAGGCCGGCCACGGGCCCGTGAGCTCGAGTGTGACCTCCTTCTCGCGACGTTCGCCCTGGCCGTGCACCGCGCGCGCGAACTCGTCCGCCGCGCCGTCGTCGACGAGGTACGCGGCGTTGAGGATCATCGGGGAACTGGTCCCGGCCAGTGCCGAACTCTGGGGGCGGTGATGCCGGGCGTCCACGGCGAGCGCGGCCAGCGCCGTGTGGATCTCCTCGGCCCACTCGACCGCGAGCCGCTCGACCAGCTCGCGGGCCGTGCGCTGTTCGCGCTTGCGGCGCAGGTACGCGGCACCCGCGCCGCTCGGCTCGGGCCCGGCACCGGCCGGCGTGTGCTCGGGCAGGCGGCTGACGTCCAGCACGGCCTTGACACCCCACTCCGAGCGGCCGGTGATCCTGTCGAGCGCCTCGTGGAGTCCGTGCGCCTGGTCGCGCAGGAGGGAGCTGACCCGCGCGTCGTCGAAGTAGACCGTGGCGAGCCGGAACGGCGCCGCCGGTCCGGAGCGTGCCAGGGCCGTCACGACCGCGTCGTGGGCTCGTGCGACACCAGCCAACCAGTCGAGATCCTCGAGGTTGCGGCGCAACGCCGCTTCGCCGAACGTCGCGAGCGGCACCGACCCGGCCACCGCGGTCAGCCCGCCCTCGCCGATGGGTCGCACCGTCTCGTCCGCGACACCGGTCAGCTCGGCGAGCAGGCCGGGGTCGAGTCCGCGGGCGACGGCATAGACCCACGTTCCGTGCTCAGTCATGGTCGCCGGCCTCGATCTCGGACTTCTCGGGTTCGCGGCCCTCGAGCTCGGCGACGCGGGCGCGCAGCTCCTCGTTCTCGACCTTGAGCCGGTGATCACCGGCCAGCCACGGATCGTGCTCCCACCAGTCGATGCCGACCTCCTTCGCCGTCTCCAGCGAGGCGATGACGAGCCGGAGCTTGATCGTGAGCAACTCGATGTCCAGCAGGTTGACCCTGATGTCACCGGCGATGACCAGACCCTTGTCCAGTACGCGCTCCAGGATGTCGCCGAGGTTGGCGGGCTGATGATTGCCGGCCGCGCCCAGGCCGGTGCTCCGCGGCACGGTCGTGGGCTGTCCTGGTGTGCTCATCTCACTCCGTCCCCAGGTCGGCCCGCCCGCGCGGGTAACGCTTCGTCCTGCGGTAGGCGAGCAGGTCGCCGTCGTCGTCGATCTCGACCTCATAGAGCGCGAGCATGTCGGACGAGGATGGGATCCGCTGGTCCTCCAGCACCTCGACCTGGACCAGCCAGCCGTTGTCGACCGGTTCGACGGCCGCCACGCCCTCGACGCTCTTCGCGGTGAGCGCGCCGATCTGCTCCCGCGCGTGGGACGCGATGCGCGCCGCGGATGATCTCGCACCGTCGTCGCGATCCTGCTGGCTCTTGGAGTCCGTGGCGGCCACGACGATCACCTCTCCTTCTCGTCCGCTTCTTCGGTCATCCGGTCGAGCACCTGCTGCTGCAGTCGAGCCTCCTCGTCACCGGACAACTCGCCGCGCCTGCGCTCGTCCTCGATCTGTTCCAGGTCGCGTCTGGCCGACGCGGGGTGGTACAGCTCCTCCTCGACCTGCTGCTGAATCAGCTCCCCGACCTTGATGACCACGCGGACCGGCGCGAGCGGCAGGCCCAGCAGAACGGACAGGACACCCATCGGCTACCCCGTGGCCTTGCTGACGACGAAGTCGTACGGCGCGAGCGGCCCGAGCAGCCGGAGGCTGACCCGGTCGTCCCACTCCTGCGCCAGGCGACCGACCGCCTCCTCGAGGTCGGCCTGCTTCGCCGTCTCCGCCAGGCACGCGAGGTGCACCGCGTCCTCCTCGTGCGTCGGCTCCCGCACGGTCACCGTGAGACCGAGCTCGCGCAGTGCCGCCGCCGTCGTCTCGGTGTCCGCCTCCCGCTTGGCGTCGATCGCATTGTTGATGCCCTCCCCGAGCGCGATCCGCTCGTTGCGGGTGGCGTCGTCGGGCCTGCCCCGCAGCTCGTCGCGCAGCCGGCCGAGCTCGTCGTTCTCCGCGAGGATCTCGCGCAGGATCGCCTCCTGCCGGTAGCGGCCCTTGACGACGTACTCCGCCTTGCCCTCCAGCTCGCGCAGTGCGTCGGCGAACTCGTCGTGGTGGGCGGCGAGTAGCTCCTCGGCCACCTGGTCCGTGTTCGTCAGCACCGCACCGAACTTGACCGGCAGCACCGGCGCCTCCGCCGCGGCACCGTCCAACAGGGCTGCGTGGGCCGCGACGTCCTCGGGGCGCCCGAGTGCCCTGTCCGTCGCAACAGGACTGACGAGTGCGGCGACGTCGCCACGCTTGACCGTGCTCACCTTGCCGGGCGGTTCGCCGACGCCGCGGGCATCCGGTTCGGTCTCCACATCGGCGGGAACGATGCCGTAGACGTAGATTTCCCGGTCGGACTCGGCCATCTCACTCACCCTTCCCGCGACGCCCGGCTCTCTCGCCCGAGTCCTCGCCGAGAGCGTCGCGCAGCTTGTCCCCGGCCGCGTCGAGCGCGCCCTTCGTCTTCGACTTGGCGCCGTCCTGCTGCACGTCCTCGAGCAGGTCCGGCAGTCCCTTCTGCTCGGTGTCGGAGATGTCCAGCCGGTTCACGGCCTCGGCGAAGCGCAGGTAGGTGTCCACACTCGCCACGACGACACGCGCGTCGATCGTCAGCAACTCGATGCCGACGAGCGACACCCGCACGTAGGCGTCGATGACGAGGCCCTTGTCCAGGATCGTGTCGATCACGTCGGCGAGGCCGCTGGGGCTGGGGCGCTCGACCCCGCCTCCGCCGCCGCCGGCGGGCTGTACGGCTGTGGTCATGAGTTGGCCCTCACTCTCTGCCGGCGGCGGCGCCCCTGCCGGGGTGCCTCCTCGTCGGCTTCGTCCTCCTCGGCCGGTTCCTCTGCTTCGCCTTCGGCCTGGTCTTCTTCGTCCTCGGCCTGGTCGCCCTCGCCCTCGGCCTCGGCCTCGGCCTGGTCCACGACCTCGCCGTCGTGGATCTCCCCGCCCCAGCCCTCGATCTCGTCGGGATGCAGCACGCTGTGTGTCATCACGTGCCGCTGGAAGTGCTTGAGCTCGAGGCGAACCCGGCGCCCCTGCGCACGCCACAGGTTGCCTGTCTGCTCGAAGAATCCCTTGGGGTGGTACTCGATGACGAGCATGATGCGGGTGAGGTCCGGGGCCAGCTCGTGGAAGGTGACGGTGCCGTCGGCATGCCCCTTCTCGGCCTCGGAGCGCCACACGATCCGCTCGCCGGGCACCTGGTCGATGATCGTGGACTCCCAGGTGCGGTGCGACCAGAGGATCTGGGCCTGCCACCGCAGCTTCTCGTCGGCGACCTGCTCGACGTGCTCGACCTTCTTCATGAAGCCGGGGAAGTCGGTGAACCGGGTCCACTGGTCGTAGGCCAGGTCCACCGGCACACCCACGTCGATCTGCTCGACGATGTTGGTCACCTTCAGCTTGCCGTCGCCGCCGGTCAACGCGCTGCTGATCTTGTCCTTGGCCGCCCCCGTCACGCCGGTGAGCGCGCCCTTCACCGCGCCGGCAACGGCTTTGCGACGCGCTCCCGGCTCGGTGCCGGTGACCGCGCTCAGCAGGCCGGCGCCTCCTCCGCCGTTGCTGTACTCGGTCAGCCGGCCGGCCGTCGACGTGATCTTGTCCGTCAACGAGGTCGCCGCGCGGGTGGTGACCGTTTCCGCCAGTGAGCGCAGCGAGCCCGTCAACGGCGACCGGTCCACCCGCGGGGCGGCGTTCTTGGCCTTCTTCTTGAGCGTCTCGGTGGCCATCGTGATCACCGAGCCCGCCGCACCGGGGCGCGATTGGTGCGGCTGCGCGTGGTGGACCGGCGGGGCTCGCTGTCGGACGCCTCCGCGCGGGCCCGGTGCCGGGTGGTCGCGCTCGCCGCGCGGCGGCGCGGGCGCTTGGGCTCTTCTCGGTCCTGTTCGGACTCTTCGGCCGCCGCCCCCGCCGCTTCGGTGTCTCTTTCGGTGTCTCTTTCGGTGTCTCGGCCGGTGTCTCCGTCGGTGTCTCGGTCGGGCTTGCCCGCCGTCGCCGTGGGCTGTAGCCGTTCGTTCAGCGCGTCGATGCGACTGCTCGCCGCCGTCATGGCCGCCGTCCTGGCCGCGTCGAGGAGCTGCCCTCGCGCCACATCGGTGAGCTTGCCCAGCTCGGGTGACGAGCCGAGCTTCTTGAGTCCGCGTTGCATCAGCTCCCGCGGCGACCCGACCACACCCGTTGCCGCCGCCGCTGCCATCAACGCCAACCGCATCTTGCGGGAGCGGCCGAGTAAGTACCCGACCCCGACCCCCGCCGCGACAAGTGGTCCAGACTTCATGCTTCATCCTCCTGACAGGCGACCTCGTGTGCGCGCAGGCACATCGGTGACCTCCTGGCGCGCGGAGCCTGGCGTACCCCGGGTGGACCCACCAAAACCGCACGGACGGAATCGGCGGTGGCGTGGTGGAGAAGGTCGACCACACCAAGGGATTCAAGTTCTCCGCCGTCTGGTGGATCCGCCAGGCCATCGAGCGTGGACTCGCCAACTACGCCCGAACCGTCCGCCTCCCGGCCCATCTGGTGGCCGAGGTCGCGAAGCTGGGACGGACCGGACGCGATCTCCAGCTCCGGCTCGGCCGCGCCCGCGAACGGATCCGCCGGCGGAAAAGGAGGCGCTGGCGGCACCGCGCCACCCGGAACGCCGGCAACCGCTCCTCGCCTGGGCCGGCTGATCACCTTCTGGCTTGGGCGGCCCGGCGGGTGTCGGCCTTCTCGATGGAGTCCACGAGCTCCTGCTCGGTCATGGACGAGCGGCCCCGGATGTCCAGCTTCCGGGCCACGTCGTACAGCTGCCGCTTCGACGCCGAGGCGTCCACACCGCACTCGGTGTGCCGACCGGCTGACCGGCACGCCGCGCCGCCCGCGGGTCCGACGGGCCACGCCGCCCCGCTACACAGATCACCGAGAACACCTCGCCGAACATGGACAACGCACCGTCATCCGTGGCAAGACGAGTCGTGCACGGGTCGTCGCGCGCATTCGCGGAGATGCTCGTGGGCTATCGCGATACGGATCGCGCCGCCGGGAGTGAACGTGGCATCCGCGGTGGTCACCGCTGTGACGGGCCCGGTGGCGGTGTCCACGTCGAGGCGGATCGCGCCGCCGAGTGGTACGGCCCGGCGAATGACGCCGCCGACTACCACCGCGTCGGGTGCGGGCGGTGTGGAGTCGGCGAGAGGGCCGCAGCGTTCCGGTCGGGCGACCAGCGTCACCTCCTGGCCGGTGAGTGCGGGCGGCAGTTGTGTGGTGAAGCCCAGCAGGCTTGCGCACTCGAGGTCGGCGGGTGCGTCGAGGACGTCCGCGGTGGTGCCGACCTGCCGGATCTCACCGTTCACGAGCAGGGCCGTGCGTCGTGCGAGTGCGCGTGCCTCCTCGCGGTCGTGCGTGACGAGCAGGACGGCGGCGTTCTGCTTGTCCAGCGCGGCGCGGAGGTCGGCGAGCATGTCGGTGCGCGTGGTGGCGTCGAGACCGGTGAACGGCTCGTCGAGCAGCAACACCCGTGGTGCGACGGCGAGGGCCCGCGCGATGGCCACGCGCTGGGCTTCGCCCCCGGACAGTGTCCGGGCGTTGCGGGTGGCCAGGTGTGCGACGCCGAGCGCGTCGAGCCAGGGCTCGGCTCGCCGGCGGGCCGCGCCGCGCCGCACGCCGCGCAGGCGGAGGCCGGCCGCGGCGTTGTCGAGCACGCTCGTGCGTTGCAGCACGGGACGTTGCAGCACCGCGGCGACCGCGCCGCGGAGCTCGGCGGTGGTGGCGACTTGGCCGTCGAGCAGGACGTTGCCGGACCGTGCCGCGGTGCCGAGGTGCGCGAGCGCGCGCAGCAGCGTCGACTTCCCCGAGCCGTTGGGACCGAGGACCGCGAGGGTCTCGCCTGTCGCGATGTCCAGCCGCGGTACGGCGATGAGCTCTCGCCCACTCGCGGTGACCGTCAGGTCGCGGCACCCGATGCTCACGTGGCCACCGTCTGACGGTGTTGGGCGATCGTGATCGCGAGGTTGACCGCGAACGCGATGACCAGCAGGACCAGGCCGAACGCGATGGCCAGCGCGAACTGGCCACGGCTGGTGGCGAGCACCGCGGCGGTGGTGAGCACCCGGGTCTCGCCGGCGAGGTTGCCGCCGACCATCTGCGCGGCCCCGACCTCGCTGACCACGGCGCCGAACCCCGCCATGCCCGCGGCCAGCAGCGGCAGCTTCGCCTCCACCAGCAGCGCGCCGAGCGCGCGCGACCTCGTGGCACCCAGCGCGCGCATCTGCAGCAGGAAGTCCGGGTCGACCTGCTGCAGGGCCGTGGCCGTCAGCGCGATCACGATCGGTGTGGCGATCGCGGCCTGTGCGACCACCATCGCGGTCGGGGTGTACAGCAGGTCGAGTGCGCCGAACGGGCCGGCGCGCCACAGCAGCACGGTGACGAACAACCCGACCACGACCGGCGGCAGACCCATGCCGGTGTTCGCGACCGCGAGCAGCACTCGTCGCCCTCGGAAACGGCCGAGGGCGAGCACCGTCCCCACCGGGACACCGAGCAGGAAGGCGACCAGCGTCGCGCCGAGCGAGACCCGCAGGGTGAGCCCCGTGATCGCCCAGGTGTCCTCGTCCCCGGTCAGCAGCAGCCGCAACGCCTCGAGCAGGCCGTCGCCGAGCACGTCCACGTCGTCAGTTCCCCAGCGTCGATTCGTCCTTGCCCGCGTCCGGCACGAACAGGGGTTCCTCGGTGCCGAACTCGCCGATCATCCGCTGTGCCCGCGGACCGACGATCCAGTCGGCGAACGCCTTCGCACCGTCCGGCTGGACCCGGTCGCCGGCACGCTTGGTCATCTCGATGACGTGGTAGACGTTGAGCAGGGCCTTGTCCCCCTCGTTCAGTACCTCGAGCATGAGGTTCGCTCTCTGGGATAGGTAGGTGGCCCGATCGGTCAAGGTGTGGGCCGACGTCTCGCTCGCCACGCGCAACGTGGCCCCCATGCCCTGGCCGGTGGAGCGGTACCAGCGTCCGGACGGGGTGATCTCTTCCCACAGCTGTGTTTCCCGGGCGTGGGTTCCGGACTCGTCGCCGCGTGAGACGAAACCTGATTCCGCGGTGGCGATCCGCCGCATCGCCTCGGCGACCGGTACGCCACGGATCCCGGCCGGGTCGTCCGGCGGCCCGACGAGCACGAAGTCGTTGTGCATGACCAGACGACGGCCCCCCGCGGTGCCCTCCGCGACGAACTCCAGCTCGGCCTCCGGGGAGTGCACGAGCAGCACGTCGGCCTCGCCGCGCCGGCCCAGTTCGATGGCCTGTCCGCTGCCCACGGCCAGCGGTTTGACCCGCCAGCCGGTGTCGGCGGTGAAGTCCGGCAGCAACTCGTCGAGCAGACCCGAGTCCTGGGTGCTCGTGGTGGTGGCGAGTATCAACGACTTCTCGGCCGAAGGCGCGGCGGCGTGGTCCGTCCCAGCGCACGCCGTGAGCGACATGAGCGACAACAGAACAGCCGAGAGCGCCACACGCATCGCTGACTCCTTCTGTAGCATCACAGTGCGACACAAGATTAACCGGCCCTGGACGCCGAGGGACAACCCATGACCCGCTATCTGGATCTCAGCTCGGAGCTCGCCACCGCGGTCCTCGACGGCGAGCTCCCGCCCGGGACCGAGCTGCCGAGCGTCCGCGACCTCGCCACCGCCCGGGCCACCACGGCGGCCACCGCGAGCCGCGCCTACCGGCACCTCGCCGAACGCGGAGTGATCGGTCTGGAGCCGCGCCGCCGGGCACGGGTGAGCCCGGACGGGCCGGCCGCTGCCCGGCGCATGCTCGGCGGCACGTCGGTGTTCCGGCTCGCCGGCAGTGACGATCCGGCGATGAGTCTCGTGTTGCGCCGCCTCGGCGACCGGGTCTCGGTGGTGCCCGCACGGGGCAGCCTGCACGGTCTCGCCGCCGTGGCCTCGAACGTCGCCGACGGCGCGACCGCGCACCTGCGCCACCACACGGGGATCTACAACGCGCCGTTCGCGAGGGCGGTGCTGCGCGGTAGGCACCCGCTCCTGGTTCACCTGTGGCGGCGCGAGCAGGGTCTGCTGTTGCCGGCCGGCAATCCACGCCGGATCACGGACCTGCGGCAGGTGCGCGGCCTCCGGGTCGCCAAGCGCGGCCCGGGGACCGGCACGCGGGTGCTGCTGGACCACGCCCTCACCGCGGTCGGCTTGAAGCCCGACGAGGTGACCGGTCCCGAGTTCGGCTCCCACCTGGAGGTCGCACTCGCGGTCGCGGTCGGCGCCGCGGACGTCGGGCTCGCGGTGCGTGCCGCAGCCGCGGACCTCGACCTGGACTTCCTGCCCGTGGCGTGGGAGGACTACGACCTCGTCCTGGCCGAGGAGGCGCTCGACGCCGCGACCCCGCTCGTCGAGGCGGTGCACGACCCAGACGTGCACGCCGCGATCACCGCACTCGGCGGCTACGACCTCAGCCAGACCGGCTCCGTCGACCACCTCACCCAGCCGGCCGGCCGGTAGGCGTCGGGGCGGTCACCCGGTCAGCGGCGAACCAGCTTGCCGGCCACGCCGAGGACCGCGAACAACGGACGCTGCAGCCACCGCGGCGGTGTGGTGAGGCGGAACTCGGCACGGTGCGCGCGAACGACCGGGACCAAGTCGAGCAGCGAGCCGCCGCGGCGCTGGGCCTCGTCCATGGCGGCGAAGAACTCCTCGGTGCGCATTGCCGGACGGGTCCGCCAGATCGCCCGCGCCCCGTCCTGCGCACCGGTCATGGCGTGGACCGTCCCCTGCGGGACGTCCAGCACGTCGCCGGCCTCCAGCAGCCGTTCGGCACCATCGACGAGCACCCGAAGCCCGCCATCGACCACCTCGAAGTGCTCGTCCTGGGCGGGGTGGAAGTGCGCGGGCGGCAACGCACCACCACCCGACCACGTCGCCTCCACCTCGAGCAGCTCACCCCCGGTGTCGGCACTGGATCTTCGCACCGTGAGCGTCTGGTGCGGGGACAGGCGGTACGTCACCTCGGTCATGGGCGCACGATCACAGACGCCGGTCGGGCCGGCAAGTCAAGCGGGCGGCCCTGGTATGACATGCGCGTGCGATATATCATAGATGCAGGGTCCTTTCGAGCTGCGGAGGCCACGTGGAAGTCGGCTTTCACCTTGGCCCGGTGGTACTCACCGGAACGGACCTCGCTACCCAGTGGCGCGAGCACATCGATCAGGTCACCGCCGCCGCCGACCACGGCTTCGGCTTCTTCTCCGTCGGCACGCACTTCGCGGTGCATCCGTTCCAGTACTTCAACATCTACCCGTGGCTGGCCCGGCTGACCGCGGCCGCGCCCGACCTGACCGTGGTGTCCTCGGTGGTGCTGGTGCCGCTGGCCAACCCGCTGGAGGTGGCCGAGCAGGTGGCCACGCTCGACGTGCTCAGCGGGGGCCGGTTCCGGTTCGGCTGCGGGCTCGGCTACCGGCCGGTCGAGTTCGACATGTTCGAGACCAGCCTGCGCCACCGCGCGGCCAGGTTCACCGAGGCGCTCGAGGTGATGCGTCGACTGTGGACCGAGGACACGGTCACCCACCACGGCCGGTTCTTCCACCTCGACGAGGTGCGCCCGGGAGTCCGGCCGGTGCAGGACCCGCACCCGCCGGTCTGGATCGCCACCAACTCCGAGCCGGCCACCCGGCGCGCGGCCACGGTCGGCGACGCCCCGTTCTGGAGCCCGTTCCTCGGCGGCGAGGCGCTGCGCCGCCACCACGAGCTGCACGAGCGGACCCGGCGCGAGCACGGCCGACCGGCACCGGCCGAGGTGCCGATCGCCAGGGAGTTCTCCATCGGGCGGACCAGAGCCCAGGCGATCGAGGACGGCCGGGCCGGCATGATCCGCAAGTGGGAGGTCTACGCCGAGCACGGCCTGCAGGGCTCGCTGTCGGAGAAGGACAAGCAGCTGACCGGCGACTTCGAGGAGATGGCCAGGGAGACGTTCGTCCTCGGCGATCCCGGTGAGTGCGCCGAGGAGATCGCCAGGTACGGCGAGGAGTTCGGGATCACCCACATGAAGCTGCGGGTGCAGTACCCGGGCATGCCGCACGACAAGGTGATGGAACGCATCGCGCTGACCGGCGCGGTCATCGAGCGGCTGCGTTGAGGAGGCGTGAGCGAGAGCGACGGAGCGTTCGCCGTCTGGACTGACGCTCGCGCGCAGGCGCGCCAGCGCCGAGCACGGAGGAGGGAAGCCGGCGAGTAGCGGAGGAGCGAAGCGAACTTAGGAGGCGGTATGCGGATCGCGGTGGTGCTCTCCGACGGCCATCGAACCGGCGTCGACCCCGATGCCGCGCTGGCCGCCGACCTGGCGCTGCTGGCCGCGGCGCGGGACCGGCTGGACGGTGTCACCCTGCGGCACGGATGGGGCACCGCGCCGCGGTGGAACCCGCAGGCGCTGACCACCGGCGCGTACCTGTCCGCGACCGCCGGACAGCTCGCGGTCACCGTGCGCGGGCTACCGCTGGGCGTGCGCAACCCGATCGAGCTGGCCGAGCAACTCGCCACGGTCGACCACGCCTGGGGCGGTCGGTCCCGGGCCGGCCTGGCGATCGGCACACCGGCCGAGTGCGCCGGCCACGGCATCGACCCGGCGCACGCGGCCGACCGGTTCACCGAAGGCCTGCGGCTGCTCCGTTCCATGTGGACGGACGACACCGTGCGCGGGACCGGGCCTGGTTACGTGTTCGACGAGGTGCGCCCGACGCTGCGTCCGGTACAGCCGGGCGGGCCGCCGCTGTCGCTGACCGCGAAGGACGGCACCGACGCCGAGACCGCCGCCCGGCTCGGGCTCGGCCTGCACGCCGAGCGCGGCCCGGACGGCGAGTGGGCCGATCTGGTCGCCCGGTACCGGTCCGCCGGCGGATCCGGCGAGCTGAGCCTGACCATGGGCTTCGACGCGACCGGCACCGGCGAGCTGGCCCGGCTGGCGGCGGCCGGGGTGGACCAGGTGGACGTCCGCGTGCGAGCGCCCGGCACCGACCCCGCCCTAGTCATGTCCACTGTGGACGAACTGGCCGCGCGCGGCGAATCGGTCCGGCAGGCCTGAGGCCGCGGACCGCCGCCAATGATTCGACACGAATTCGCGACGGTGGACAAATGACGGTGGACAAATGAAGGACATGCCCGTCCGGTTCTCCCGAAACGATCTCTGGCCTGGATACCATTGCCCGGTCACGAGACTGGGGGTCGGATGGGCAAGCCGGATCAACCGAGAGGGCCGGACGGCAAGTGGGTACCGCGGGGTTCGGGTGTCGTGGTCATCGGGGCGGCCATCGCGCTGGGTGCCGGCGGTCTCGGCGGTGTCGGCGCAGGAGCGGGAGGCGCGGCGACCGAGTCGGTAGGCGCGGCGAACGTCTCGGTCGCCAGGGTGACACAGAGCCGCCAAGCGGCCCGGAAAGGTCGTGCCGACGACGCATGGCGCGGGCTGAACCTGCGCAGGACCCGTCAAGCGGCCGAACCGGCGATCAACTGCGTGGTGAACTCATACGGTCGGGTACAGGACTTCTTCCGGCACAATCCCTGCAAGTCACTGGACCGGACCCTGTTCACGCTGGCCGATCCGACAGGTAACACGTTCGTGGTGTCGGTTTCCTGGGTAAGAATGCGCCAGCGAAACGACGTCGGGAAACTCAAGCGTCTTATCGACGTCGACGGCACCGGAAGCGTCACCCAACTCGGCGCAGGTCTACTCCGCGAGCAGGGCGTCCGGTTCACCGGCACGCCCTTCCGATCGCGTCCGCGCCCGGGCATGCTGGTGGTGGCGGAGGGAGCAGTGGTCTCCGGCCGCCCGGACCCCCAGCTCTTCTCGCTCGTCGTGGACGTCGCCGCGGAGTTGCCCGGATAGATCAGGCGCCCTTGATGCCGATGGCGCGCGCCCAGACCGAGGTCAGTGCCTCCACGACCGCGTCGGCGTCGAACTCCTTGCCGAGGAAGAACCAGAGATAGCAGATCTGGTCCACCATCGCACCGAGCACCTCGGCGAACATCTCCGGATCCGCCGACCGGTCGGCGAGACCCTCCTCCTGCTGGCGCCGGATACCCTGCGCCGTACGGTCCACAAAGGACTCACGGAGACTGAGGCGGAGGCGCCGCATCTCCGGGGTGAAGGTGCCGACCTGCTCGATGAGCCCGATCATCACCGCGTTGGGGCGGAACGCGTCGATGAACCGCACCATCGCACGGCGAACGCGCTCGACCGGGTCCATGTCGGGCACGTACTCGGCGTGCAGGTCGTCCATCATCGTCTCGATGACCTGCTGGGCGACCTCGACGAAGACCGCGTCCTTCGAGTCGAAGTACGTGTAGAAGGTGCCCTGCGCGACGTCCGCGGCGGCGACGATGTCGGCCACCCGGGTGTCCAGGAAACCCCGCTCCTCGAACACCGTCCGCGCCGCGCGCAGGATCTCCGAGCGCCGCTCGCGCCCCTTGGGTGTCACCGGGCCCGCACCGCGCCGCTCCCTCTGCGACGCGGAGACACTGATGACCGCCCGCCGCTTGGGGCGACTGCCCCCGCGTGGACTCATGTATGGATCCTCCGCCTGCCAGAACATCGGCTCCGGCTGTTCTGACGATGATGTCACAGGTCCAGGCGCGCACGGTCGGGTTTCGGCTCAGGACTCCACGACACCGACACCTCGGGCCCATACGGTCGTGAGCGCCTCCACGACCGCCGGCGCGTCGAACTCCTTGCCGAGGAAGAACCAGAGATAGCAGGTCTGGTCGACCATCGCCCCGAGAACCTCGGCGATCATCACCGCGTTCACGCTCGGGTCGGCGACCCCGTCCTTCTGCATTCGACGGATCCCCTGGGCCGACCTCGCCACGAACGACTCCCGCAGGCGCAGCCGAAGCTGTCGCATCGCGGGCGTGAAGGTGCCGACCTGTTCGATCAGGCCGATCATCACGGCGTTCGGGCGGTACGCGTCGACGAAGCGCACCATCGCGCGCCGAATCCGTTCCACCGACCCCATGCCCGAGACGTAGTCGGTGTGCAGGTTGTCCAGCATCGTCTCGATGACGCTCTCGGCGACCTCGACGAAGACCGCTTCCTTCGAGTCGAAGTACGTGTAGAAGGTGCCCTGCGAGACGTCGGCCAGGGCGACGATGTCGGCGACTCTGGTTTCGAGGAACCCGCGTTCCTCGAACACGGTCCGTGCCGCGCGGAGGATGTCGGTGCGCCGCTCCCGACCCTTGGAGGTGGTCGGCCCCACGTCACGCCGCTTCTTCTGCGACGCCGACACGCTGATTACCGCCTTTCCCCGCGGACTTCCCCCTCGTTTCATCTGCGACTCCTCGGTCCGCCGACGCCCACCCGGGCCGCCCTGTCCATCCCCGGTTCACGTTGGTTCCAGCTAGTCCTCCACGAGTCGGCGGTGCCATCCGGCCACATCAGCGAGATGCCGGTCAGTGATTGACATCGACGTCAATATTAAGTCGCGACCCGACCGATTTCAACGAGTCGACATTGACGTCGGCATCATCTGTACTCTCGGGATGGCGGTTCCGCCCGGGGACGACAACGGAGGGTCACGTGACGATTCGCATCGCGGGTGGACAGGCGGGGTACGGCGACAGCCTCGAGCCGCTGCCGGCGTTGCTGGCCGATGGCGTCGACTACCTCGTGTGCGATGCCCTCGCCGAGTCGACGCTGGCGGTGCTGTCCAAGGACCGCCGCCGCGACCCGGCGCTCGGCTACACCCGCGACATCGTCGACTATGTGGAGGCCGCCCTGCCCTACCTGCGGTCGGGTCGGACGCGCTTCCTCACCAACGCGGGAGGACTCAACCCCCGGGCCGCGGCGGCCGCGGTCACGAAGCACCTCGCGGAGCGAGGGCTGCACGGCGTGAAGATCGCCACCGTGACCGGCGACGAGCTGACCTCGCGACACACGGTGTTCGGCATCCCCGGCGACACCGAGTTCGCCGTCTGCTACCTCGGCGCCCGCCCGATCGTGGCCGCGCTGGCTTCGGGCGCACAGATCGTCATCACCGGCCGGGTGGCCGATGCCAGCCTCTTCCTGGCCCCGCTGGTACACGAGTTCGCGTGGGACCTCGGCGACGCCGACCGCGTGGCGGCGGGCGTCACCGTGGGGCACCTGCTCGAATGCAGTGCGCAGGTCTCGGGTTCGGTCTACAGCGGTGACTGGTGGACCGACCCGGACCCGAGCCGTCCCGGATTCCCGATCGCCGAGGTCGAGGCCGACGGCTCGGCGGTCATCACGAAGCCGGCGGGCACGGGCGGGCAGGTCACCTTCGACACCGTCCGCGAGCAGCTCATGTACGAGGTCCACGATCCGAGCCGCTACCTGAACCCGGACGTGACCGCCGACTTCACCGCCGTGTCCGTGGAACCGGTCGGTGCGGACAGAGTGCGTGTGTCCGGCGCACGCGGCACCTCCGCGCCACCGGCGTACAAAGGGCTGTACTGCGAGACCGCGGGGTGGGGCCTCGACTTCACGCACACCTACTCGTGGCCCGACGCCTTGCAGAAGGCCCAGCTGGTGGCCGGCGTCGTCCAGGAGCGGGCACGCAGGCTCGGCGTCGAGGTCCAGGACTGGTGCGTCGAGTACTTCGGCGCGGGCGCGCACCACGGTCCGACGGCCGAGGCGGACCTGGCCGCCGCGTACGCGCTGGGAGTCGAGCCGGCCGAGATCGTGCTGCGCGTGGCCTGGCGATGCGCCACCCGCGAGGCGGCCGAGGCCGTCGGGGGCAGAGTCGGAGGCACGGTGCCGGCCATGTCGACGCCGTTCGGTCGCCCCAAGCGGCGCCAGGCGACGCGGTTGCTGAAGCTCACCGGTTTCGCCGCCGACCGGCACCTCGTCGACGGCGGCGTCGAAGTCGAGTACGTCGAGAGCTAGTGCGGTGGCCGGGAACGTTGGTGGGTCTATCGGCGGATCCAGGTTTCCGCTGGGCCGTCGAGAGACCCGGCGAACGTTTCCGGCCACCGCACTAGCCCTGGTACTTGTCGTTGAGCACGTGCCGTGCGGTCACCATCCGGTGCACCTCGGACGGCCCTTCGCCGATCCGCTTGATGCGCAGCTCGCGGTACCACCGCTCGAGTGGCAGCTCCTGCGTCACGCCCATTCCGCCGAGTATCTGAATGCAGCGGTCGACGATGCGCCCGGCGGCCTCGGTCGCGTACACCTTCGCGATCGAGGCCTCGACCTTGAACGGCTTTCCCTGGTCGGCCTTCGCCGCGGCGTCGTAGACCAGGAGCCGGGCGGCCCGCAGCTCGATCTCGGAGTCCGCCAGCATCCATTGGATGGCCTGCTTGTCCGCGAGCCGGGAGTTGAACGCCTCGCGCTCCTTCGCCCACGCCACGGCGATCTCCATCGCCGCTTCCGCGACGCCGATGCATCCCGCGGCATACGGAATCCGGAAGTGGGCCAGGTAGCGCTGGGAGAGCTGGAATCCGAGCCCTTCCTCGCCGAGCAGGGCGTCGTGCGGAACCTCGACGTTCTCGTAGCGCACCTCGTACGGGTACCACGACCGGATCACGGGGATGGGCGTCACGGACAGGCCGGGAACGTCGCGTTCGATGATGAAGCAGCTGATTCCTTTGCGGCCCGGGCTCGTGCGCGCGAACGTGATGCCCCACCGCGACTCGTTGGTGGCGGACACGAAGATCTTGTTGCCGTTGATCAGCCAGCCGGCGCTGGTGCGGGTCGCGGTCGTCTTGATCGCACGGGCCGGGTCCGAACCACCACTGGGCTCGGTGAGGTGCATGAACGTCTTCTCGCCGCGCTCGATCGTCGGCACGGCGTACTTCTGGATCTGGTCCTCGGTACCGCCGAAGATCGCGTTCGGCGGATCCCATCCGAACGCGCCCAGGGCCGGGTTGTAGGCGCCCATCCGGCACTTCGACGCCTCTTCCACGACGATCACCTGCTGGAGGACGGACATCCCGGCGCCGCCGTACTTCTCGGGCGACGCGATGCACCAGAGGCCGGCCGCACGCGCTGTTCGCTGCAGCCGCTCCAGGTCGGCCGCGCCGGGGAGGTTCGCGTCGTGGGGCAACGGGTCCTCGACGGGCCGCACCTCCTTGCGCATGAAGTCGGACACGACCTCGCGCAGGGCCTCGAGATCCTTGTCGATGAAGACTTCCTTGGCACCCACGACGACCTCCGGCTCCGAACTGTCAGGACTTTGCGATCTGGAGAAGGCGAGCACCCGCGGCGACCACGATTTTCAGTATTGACGTCAATGTCATACGGTGTCAAGGTGACACCTGGCCCCACGACCTTTCGACGACGCGGGCAGAGGACGGGCGAGTTGACGTGGACGGAATACCCGAGTTGATCAATGTCCAGCTCCGGGAGCTGTGCGGCGTCCGTGCCGGCGACAAGGGCGACACGGCCGACGTCACGCTCTTCGCCGACTCCAGGCAGGTGTTCGACTTCCTGGTCGACGAGGTCAGCGCGCGGCGGGTCGAGGCACACTACAGACGCCTGGTGACCGGGCCGGTCGAGCGGTACCTCGCGCCGAACGTGCTGGCGGTGAAGTTCGTGCTGCACGGTGCCCTCGGGGGCGGTGGGCCGCTGTCCCTGCGCAGCGACAACCTCGGCAAGACCCTGGGCGCCGCGCTGCTTCGGTACCGGGTCGACGTGCCGCTCGCGCTGGCGAGCTCCTCGCCACGCTTCGGGCGTCGGGCGCCCCTTGCGCAAGGCTGGCCCATCGGCACACCGACCCCCCACCTAGGGACGTAGCCACCATGCCCGTGGACTTCCACGTCGAGGACGGCGTCGCGACCCTGGTCATCAACCGGCCGGACCGGCACAACGCGATGGACCCGGAGACCTACGACCAGCTCTCGTCGGCCTGGACGGCGGTGCGGGACGATCCCGCCATCCGCGTCGCGGTGGTCACGGGCGCGGGCGACCGGGCGTTCTCGGTCGGCGCCGACCTCAAGAGCCCGCAGATGCTCGGCGACGGCGCGGCGGAGTTCTGGCGTACGCAGGAGCGGATGCTGCTCAACCGCGGGCTCGAGATCTGGAAGCCGGTCATCGCCGCCGTCAACGGGTACTGCCTGGGCGGAGGGATGACCCTGCTGCTGGCCACGGACCTGCGACTGGCGGCGCCGCACGCCACCTTCGGCCTGCCGGAGGTCAAGCGCGGGCTGCTGCCGGGCAACGGCGGCACGCAGCGACTCGCCGCCCAGCTACCCCACGCGCGTGCGATGAGGCTGCTCCTGCTGGGCGACGCGATCGACGCCCGGACCGCGCTCGACTGGGGACTCATCACCGAGATCGTTCCGGCCGCGGAGCTGCTCGACACGGCGATGGGTTACGCCAGGAGGATCGCGGCCCACGCGCCACTGTCCATGCAGGCGGTGAAGGAGCTGGTGATCCGCAGCAGGTCACTGGCGATCCAGGACGGCCTTCGCATGGAGCAGGGCCTGCTGCACGTGCTGCAGTACAGCGCGGACGTCAAGGAGGGACTCCGCGCCTTCGCCGAGAAGCGCGAGCCCGAGTTCGAGGGAAGGTGACCATGCCCCGCCAACCGTTGGAGGGCGTCCTGGTCGTGGACTTCGGCCAGATCTATGCGGGTGCCTACGCCTCGTTCCTCCTGGCGATGTCGGGGGCGACCGTGGTGAAGGTCGAGCCCCTCGGCGGTGAGCCGCTGCGCAACCGCGACGAGCTCGCCACCTCGGGCGCCGACCTTCCGTTCCAGATGCTCAACGCCAACAAGCTCGGCCTGTCGGTGAACCTCAAGTCCGCCGAGGGGCGCGACCTGATCCGCACGTTGATCCGGTCGGCGAACGTCGTCGTCGAGAACTTCCGGCCCGGCGTGCTGGAGGGTCTCGGGCTGGGCACGGAGACTCTGCGTGCCGACAAACCCGAGCTGGTGGTGGCGTCGAGCTCCGGCTACGGCAAGGCGGGCGCCTACGCCGACCTGGCCGCGATGGACCTCACGATCCAGGCGATGTCCGGCGTCATGAGCAGCACGGGCTTCCCCGAGCATCCGCCGGTCAAGAGCGGCCCCGCGCTCGCCGACTTCTTCGGCGGCATCCATCTGCACTCGGCGGTCGTCACGGCGCTCTACCGGCAAGCCGTCGCGGGCGAGGGAGCGACGATCGACGTGTCCATGCTCGAGGCGGTCCTGCCCTCGCTGATGTCGAACATCGGGCTGGCCATCTCGCGTCCCGACGCGCCACCACGCACCGGGAACCGCCACGGAGGCATGGCGAGCGCACCGTACAACGTCTACCCGACCGCCGACGGATACCTGGCCGTCATCAGCGTGACCGATGCCCACTGGAGTGCGATCCTGCGGCTCGCCGACCCGCATCGGGACGTGGAGGCGGCGAACTTCGTCACGCTCAGCCAGCGCGTCGCGCGGATCGACGAGGTCGACAAGATCATCTCATCGTGGACGTCGACGGTGACGACGGCCCAGGCCCATGCCCAGTTGCGCGGACGCGGCATCCCCTGCGCTCCGGTGCGGACCCTGCCCGAGGTCCTCTCCGACGAGTACCTGCGCGAGCGCCGCTTCGTGCTCGACGTCGAGTTGCCCCAGCGGGGACCCGTGCCGATGCTGAGGAGCCCGTTGCACTTCGTGCACGAGCCCGCGACCGACTTCGTCCCCGCTCCGCGACTCGGCGAGCACAACTTCCCGGTACTGCACGACATGTTGGGCATGAGCCGTGCGGAGTACGAGCGCCTCGTCGAGGCGGGCGTGCTCAACTGAGGCGGGCGTGCTCGGCGTCCCGAGAGACCGACATCAGTCGGGTGCGACCCGCGCGGCGCCGTCGACCACGAGCGCGTCGATCTGCTCCGCCGACAGTCCCGCCTCGGTGAGCACCCGCACCGTGTGCTCGCCCAGCAGCGGCGGCGGAGTGGTGATGCGGGGCGGGCTGTCCGACATCGCGATGGGGGACGCCAACTGCTTGATCGCCCCCTTCCGGGGATGGTCGACGACCTGGACGATCCCCGACTCGACGACATGGTCGAGCTCGAACAGTTCGTTCAGGCCGTACGCGGGACCGAACATCGCGTTGGCCGCCCGCAGCCGCGGGGCCCAGTACCCGTTGGTCCGGGTGCGGAACGTGTCGGACAGCTCCCGGGTCACGACGTCCCGGTGTTCGACCCTTCCGGCATTGGTGCGGTAGCGCGGATCCGAGCCGAGATCGGGACGCCCGATGGCCTCGCAGAAGCGCGGCCAGCCGGAGTCGTCCCAGATCCCCGCGCAGGCGTAGCCGTCCGCCGTGCGGAACACCTGGTACGGAAGGACGACGCTGTGCGCGCCCCCCAACCGCCGCGGCTCCTCCCCCGTCCCCCAGAAGGTGGCGAGCCTCGTGGTCAACGTCGACATCAGACCGAACATGAGCGACACGTCGACGTGCTGTCCCCGCCCGGTGCGCTCGCGGTGCAGGAGCGCGAGCGTCGCCGCCTGCACGCCGAGCATCGCGGCCATGACGTCGGCGATCGGAACCCCGATCAGGACCGGGTCAGCGTCGGGTGGCCCGGTCAGGGCCAGCACACCCGACATGGCCTGCCCGATGGGGTCGGTGGCCGGGAGGTCGGCGAACGGACCCGAGCGCCCGAACCCGGTGATCGAGCAGTACACCAGCCGTGGGTTGATCGCGGACAGCGCGTCGTAGCCGATGCCGATGCGCTCGGCGACACCGGGCCGGAAGTTCTCGACGACGACGTCCGAGGTCGCCACGAGCGCACGCACCGCCTCGAGCACGGTGGCGTCGCGAAGGTCGACCGCGACGCTGCGCTTGCCCCGGTTCCAGCCGAGGAAGAGCGGGCCGTCCCCGTCAGCGGCATCGCCCGTGCCGGCGGCACGGACCGGGTCCCCTTCCACGGCCTCGATCTTGATGACGTCCGCACCGTGGTCGGCGAGCATCATCGTCATGTACGGGCCGGCGAGGTGCCGAGAGAAGTCGAGCACCCTGATGCCGTCGAGCGCGCGAGCGGTCACGCGGTGCCTCCCCAGCCTCCGCTTCCCAAACTGTGGCCACGAGCGTATATGACATAGACGTCGATCTCATATATCTGCGATCATGTCGTCCTGGTTCGTTCCGGAGGGCCGGCCGATGATCGTCTACCGGGCACTGCCCGAACTGCTCCACCGTGCCGGCCTGCCGGTCGTCTTCGGACTGACCGGCAGTTCGAACGTCGCGTGGCTGGGCTACGGTGTCCAAAAAGGACTAATCGAGTTCCGTCGTACCCGGCACGAGGGGACCGCGGTGGCGGCCGCGGCGGGCTACGCGCGAGCCTCGGGACGCGTGGGCGTCGCCTCCGTGACCCTCGGACCGGGCTTCGCCAACGCCGTCAATGCCCTGGCCGCCGCCGTACACCAGCACGCCGCCGTCCTCCTCATGGTCGGCGAGTCGCCGAGCCAACAGCACTTCGGGCTGCAGAACGTCGAGCAACGCCGGATCGCCGAGGCGCTGGGCGCCGGGTACCACCTGGTCGGCTCGGCGGCCGAGCTGGCACCCGAATTCGAGCGGGCGCTGGACGCGGTCAGCCGCGACGGAACGCCACAGGTACTGAGCATCCCCGACGACATCCTGGGCTCGGAGACACCATTGCCCGACGGGCGCCGCACACCACTTCCCGACCTCCCGGCTCCAGAACCCGCCGCGGTCGCGGCCGCGGTCGACGTGCTCGCGGCCGCCCGGCGCCCGCTCGTGCTGGCCGGCCAGGGTGCGTCCCTGGCCGGATGCCGGAACGAGCTGGTCGAGCTGAGCCGGCTCTGCGGCGCCCGGCTGGCCACGACCCTGAACGTTCATCGCTTCTTCGCGGGCGAGCCGAACGATCTCGGAGCCTGCGGCCACTCGTCACCGGCCGAGGTGCTCGAGCAGCTTCACCACACCGACGCGGTCCTGTCCGTCGGCGCGTCGATGAACGAGTTCACCACGGGCAACGGATCGATCTTCCCCAAGGCCACGATCGTGCAATGCGAGATCGACGAGGACCAGCGCTTCGTCGCCTCCGCACCGGAGTTGGGCCTGCTGGGTGACGCCGCGGTGACACTCCGCCGGCTCATCGCCGAGTGGCGAGGTCGAGGACTCGGACCGCCCCCGCCGGTGACCGGTCTTCCGAGGCGAGTCGACATCCGCCGCCGGCTCCTGACTGTCGACCTTGGACATGATCCGGCACGCGGTCTCGACCCGCGCGCCGTTCTCGCCACGATGGACGACGTCCTTCCCGAAGACCGGATCGTCGTGGCCGACGGGGGCCGTTCGGGAGCCCTGCTCTCCGCCATCGTGGACGCGCGCGACGGCCGGAGTTGGATCTCCAGTCGGGGGCACGGTTCGATCGGGCTCGGCCTCGGCGCGGCACTGGGCGCGGCCGCGGCGCACCCCGACCGGTTGGTGACGCTCTTCTGCGGCGACGCCGGTTTCCTGATGACGGCGCAGGAACTGGATGCCGTGCGGCTGAACCGCGCGTACCTCCTGATCGTCGTGCTCGATGACGGCCAACACGGGTCCGAGCTCGCATTCCTGGACGCGTACGGCCTGCCGCATGACATCGCTCGCCAGGACACCCCCGATCTCGTCGCCCTGGCGCGCGCCTACGGAGGCGACGGCTGCGAACTCCGCGACGAGGGCGACCTCGAGGCCTTCTCGCCGCCGACGTCAGGCCTGTTCATCGCCCGCGCCGTGATCGACCCGCTCGTGAACGGGCGACACGTGTAGTGCCGCTCGCGTCACGCAAGGACATGTAAACGACCGGAAACAGGCGGATGTCGAATCGAGCCTTGACATCCACCAGGGGCTCCCCCACTGTTGACGTTGATGTCAACGTCCCGTCCACTGGGGATGGTGAAAGGCCCAAATGATGAGAAGGTTTCACGCGAGAACCCCGCTGCGTATCACCGTCCTCGCGGCCGCGGCGAGTATCGCGCTGGCTGGGTGTGGCGGCGGCTCCGGATCCGGCACCGGTGAGCAGACAGGCGGCGCGGCACAGATCACGGACGAGTGCGGCGAAGGCGGGTGTGACTCGAACGCGGTGGCGTCATGGGCCTACAGCACGCTCCCGAGCACTCTCGTTCCGTACCGAAGCTCGGACGCGCTCGACATCCCCTTCCTCTTCGCGGCGTACGACCGGCTCACCTACACCGACACCAAGGGCGAGATCCAGCCGATGCTCGCGAAGTCGTGGGAGACCCCGGACGACGAGACGCTGGTCATGACCATCCGCGACGGTGTCACGTTCCACGACGGCGCGGCGCTCAACGCCGGCGCGGTGAAGGCGAACCTCGACAACACGCGAAGCGCGAAGAGCACCCTCGCGTCCTCCCTCGCGTCGATCACGTCGGTGGAGGTCACCGGTGACATGGAGGTCACCGTCAAGGTGAGTGGCGGGCTCGGCTCCGTGCTCACGACACTGTCCGACCGACCGGGCATCATCATCTCGCCGAAGGCGATCGGCGACGACTCGGGCGCGCTGGAACGCAAGTCCGTCGGCGCCGGCCCCTACGTGCTCGTGGAGAACCGACCCGGCGACCGACTCGTCTACGAGCGCTTCGAGGACTACTGGAACCCGCAGACCCAGCACGCCGCCGGGCTCGAGCTGCGGATGATCGCCGACGACGAAGCCAGGTACCGCGCCCTGCAGAGCGGCGACGTGCACATCGCGCACCTGCGCGAGGAGGCGGTCGACCGGGTCGAGGGATTCCCCGGGGTGACCGTCCTCAAGGAGTCGGCGCCGCGGTCGTACTTCATGGCCATCAACCGCAGCCACCCGGGACTCGACAAGGTCGAGGTCCGGCGCGCCATCAACCAGGCGATCAACCGGGACGGCATCGCCAACGGCCTCCTCCAGGGACAGTGCGTCCCCTCCACGCAGCTCTTCCAGGAAGGGCACCCCGCCTACAACGAGAACCTCGACGACGAGGCGCTCCAGTACGACGTGGACGCGGCGAAGAAGAGCCTGGCGGATGCGGGCGAGACGGGATTCCGGTTCCAGATGGACGTGCCGAACATCCCCTCGGTGACCATCCTCGCCGAGGCGGTCCAGGCCGACCTCAAGGCGGCGGGAATCACCCTGGATCTCAACATCGTCGAGGTTCCCGCGCTCGTCGAGCGGTGGGACCGGGGCGAGTCCGACTCCTACCTGGGCGGCTTCCTCGCGGACTTCGACCCGAGCACCGTGTTCGCGTCGTGGTTCACCGCGAAGGGTGCCTCGAACCCGAGCGGGCAGGAGCCCTCCGGTCTGACCGAGTTGGTGCGCCAGAGCCAGCAACCGAGCTCGATGGCCGAGCGGGCGCCGATGTTCGAACAGATCACGCAGGCGATCGCGGATGACGCGGCTGCCCCGCTGGTGCTGTGCACGCGGTACTTCCTGCAGGGCGTCCGGGAGGAGGTCCGCAACATCCAGGTATTCCCGCACGGGCAACCGGACTGGCGCTCCGTCGGGCTCGCGACGGGGGCCTGATACCGGAGACGGCCGGGATTCCCTGTCCGACGCGCAGCGGTCGGGCGGGGAATCCCGTTCCATACAACGATTCCCCGAGCGTCCGGCTACGCGGAAGAGGGACGAATGGCACGGATGATCCTTCGTCGGCTGTTGTTGGCCGTGCCCACGCTGGTGATCGTGTCGGCGTTGACGTTCGGGTTGCTGCACATGACGCCCGGGGACCCGGCCCGGGTGATAGCCGGGCCGGGCGCGAGCGCGGAACAGCTCGCGAGTGTTCGCGAACGGCTCGGCCTGGACCGGCCGCTGATCGAGCAGTTCTCCACGTGGGTCGCCGACTCCTTCAGTGGCCATCTTGGACAGTCGCTCTACAACCGGCTGCCGGTGAGCGAGCTGATCGTGCAACGCCTGCCGGTCACGTTGTCCCTGGTGGTGCTGGCGATGCTCATCGCGGTCGCCATCGGCGTGCCGCTGGGCCTGCTGGCCGGTATGCGCAAGGACCGTGCCCTCGACAGGGCGTTGACCATCTTCGCGGTCAGCGGCGTGGCGGTGCCGAGCTTCTTCCTCGGCCTGGTGCTGCTCGCGTTGCTCACCGGCGACGGCAGCATCTTCCCGGTCGGCGGATACACGTCGTTCACGGAGGATCCGTGGCAGTGGTTCATGCACCTGGTGCTCCCGGCGTTCACCCTCTCGCTGCCGCCGATGGCGGAGATCGCCCGCCAGATGCGGTCGGGTGTCGTCGACGTGTCCGCCCGGGAGTATGTCCGCAGTGCCGAGGCGAAGGGCCTGCGGCCGGTCACTGTCGCGGTCAAACACATCGCACGCAACGCCTCGATGCCCGTCGTGACCGTCTTCGGGTTGCAGCTGAGCCACATCATCGGATCCGCGGTGATCGTCGAGACGGTGTTCAACATGCCGGGCGTCGGGACCCTGCTCATCCATTCCGTGTTCCAGCGCGACATGCCGGTCGTGCAGGGCACCGTCCTGTTCACGACGCTGGTCGTCGTCCTGGTCAACCTGGCGGTGGACATGTGGTACGGCTGGCTCGACCCCCGCGTCCGGGCGGCGGGAGGAACATCATGAGTATCGCGGAGTCCCCTCGTCCGGCCACGACGTCACCCCGTCCACGCCGTCCACGCCGTCGCTGGGTTCGCGCGGTGTTGCGCGAACCGCTCGCCGCCGTGTCGGTTCTGGTTCTGGTCCTCATGGCGGTCGTGGCGATCGTGGCGCCATGGCTGGTCGGCACCGACCCGGACGTCACGTCGGACCAGCGCCTGGCCGGCCCGTCGAACGCGCATCCCTTCGGCACCGACGAGCTCGGACGCGACCTGTTCAGCCGGACGCTCATCGCCAGCCGGACGACGTTGAGCGCACCCGTCATCGCGGTCGGCATCGCCTTGGTGGTCGGGGTCCCGCTCGGAATGCTGGGTGGCTACTTCCGGGGTTGGGTCGACGCGATCCTCAGCCGTGTGGCCGACGCGCTCATGAGCGTCCCGTCGCTCGTGGTGGCCATCGCCGTCATCGCGGCGCTCGGCACGTCGATGACGAACGCCATGATCGGCATCGGCGTGGTCTTCGCGCCTCGCA
Organism: Actinophytocola sp.; assembly: GCF_050699935.1. Classification (NCBI taxonomy): domain Bacteria; kingdom Bacillati; phylum Actinomycetota; class Actinomycetes; order Pseudonocardiales; family Pseudonocardiaceae; genus Actinophytocola; species Actinophytocola sp. The sequence continues at coordinate 42,121 of NZ_JBOHGB010000017.1, read as the reverse complement.
TGTTCCGCGTCGTGCGGGCCGCGACGTTGTCGGTGCGCGAAGAGGTGTTCATCGAGGGGCAGCAGGTCATCGGCGCGTCGACCCGGCGCATCATCTTCGTCAACATCCTCCCCAACATCAGCTCCCCGGTGATCGTCCAGGCGTCGCTCATGTCGGGTTTCGCGCTGGTGGCCGAAGCCAGCCTGAGCTTCGTCGGTCTGGGCGTGCAGCCGCCGGACGCCAGCTGGGGACTCATGCTCAGGCGCGCCACCTCGTACCTGCACGACTCGGCGAACCTGTACCTGCTGCTGCCGGGCGTGCTGATCGTGGTGATCGTGCTGGCCTTCAACATCCTCGGCGACTGGCTGCGGGACACCACCGGCGGCTCGCGTGAGATCCGATAGGAGGCGAGGGATGACCGAGACCGACGAGTCGCCCGGCGCGGCCACCCCGCCCGCCGGTCCGCTCCTGAGCGTTCGTGAGCTCGTCGTGCAGTTGGCCGGCACCAAGACCCGACTCGTCGACGGCGTCACGTTCGACATCCGCGAGGGAGAACGGATGGGCCTGGTCGGCGAGTCCGGCTCGGGCAAGACGATGACCGCGCTCGCCCTTCTCGGGCTGCTCACCAGGGTGCCGGCCAAGGTGACCGGAGGCTCGATCGTCTTCGACGGCGTGGAGTACGTCGGCGCCGCCCCCCGCGAGGTTCGCCGGCTCCGGGGGCGGGAGATCGCCATGATCTTCCAGGAGCCGATGACGAGCCTGAACCCCTCCTACACGGTGGGCGAGCAGATCGCCGAGGGCATTCGCCGGCACCGGCGGCTGTCCCGGAAGGCGGCCTGGGCCGAGGCGGTCGAGCTCCTGGACTCCGTGCGAATCCCCTCGGCCGCCCGGCGAGCCAACGACTACCCGCACGTGTTGAGCGGGGGCATGCGGCAGCGGGTCATGATCGCGAGCGCGCTCGCCTGCCGGCCCCGGCTGCTGATCGCGGACGAACCGACGACGGCGCTGGACGTCACCGTCCAGTCCGAGATCCTGCAGCTTCTCCGCGAGCTCCAGGACATGCACGGCATGGGTGTCCTGTTCGTCACCCACGACCTGTCGCTGGTTTCGGAGTTCTGCACCGGCGTCACCGTGATGTACGCGGGCCAGACCGCCCAGTCCGGCCCGGTCGGGGACGTGTTCCACCGGCCGGAGCACCCCTACGTTGAGGCGCTCTTCCGTTCGATCCCGAGCATGCTTCCGGACAGCACGCTGCGTCCGATTCCGGGCGAGGTGCCCGGTCCCGACGACTGGAGTGCCGGGTGCCGCTACTTCTCCCGGTGCGACTACGCGGTGCCCGGACGATGCGATGACCCGTCCCTGCAACGACTCCTGGCCACGGGCCCGACCTCGACTCGCTGCGTCCGCCACGACGAGCTGCGCCTGGAAGGAGTTCGGCTTGAGCACGCCTCTGCTTGAGATCGACGACGTGTCGAAGGTGTTCGTCGCACCCAGGCGGCTGGGCCAGCGTCGACCGCGACCCGTGCACGCACTGCGGAACGTGACCCTGACCCTCGGCGCCCGGGAGGTCCTCGGCGTGGTGGGCGAGTCCGGTTCCGGCAAGTCCACACTGGCCCGGACCATCGTCGGGTTGGTCAAGCCCACCAGTGGCGAGGTCCGCCTCGACGGCCGGCCGGTCGACCGAATGGACCGGCGGGAGCGCAGCCGCATCGTCCAGCTGGTGTTCCAGGACCCGTACTCCTCGCTGGATCCCACGAAGACGGTGCGCAGCCTCATCGAGGAGCCGCTGAAACTGCACACCGACCAGACCAGGACCGAGCGGCTGGCCACCGTGCACGACCTCATGGCCTCGGTCGCGCTGCCCGACCGGATGATGCACGTCAGGCCCCGCCAGCTCTCCGGCGGCCAGCGCCAACGCGTGGCCATCGCACGCGCGCTCGCACTCGAGCCGAAGGTGCTCATCGCCGACGAAGCCGTCTCCGCGCTCGACGTGTCGACGCAGGCGCAGGTGATCAACCTGCTGATCAAGATCGCCGAGACTCGGGACATCAGTTACCTGTTCGTGTCCCACGACCTCAGGGTGGTGCGGCACATCGCCGATCGGGTGGCGGTGATGAGCTCGGGCCGCGTCGTGGAAGCGGCCGACACGGAGTCGATCTACACCGACCCGCGCGAGGAGTACACCAGGAAGCTCCTGGCGGCGGTGCCGACCCTGGCTCCGCCACCGCCCACGGCCCGGCCCGCCGAGGTCCACGACGGCGCACCGGAGTTCTCGGCGGGTGGTGCGCAATGACCGACGGGCGTCCGGCCGAGCCGCGCACCGCCAGTTCGCTGCTCGACCTCACCGGGCGGGTCGCACTCGTCACGGGAGGCACGCGCAACATCGGCCGGTGCATCGCCGCCCGGCTCGCGTCGATGGGCGCCGCGGTGGCGGTGTTCGGCAACCGGGACCGCGCCGCCCTCGACGAGACCGTCGCGTTCCTCGGTGACACCTATGGCGTGCCGTGCGTCGGAAGGCTCGCCGATCTCGCGGATCCGGACGGGCTCGCGGCCGCCCTGGACGACGCGACGGCCTCCCTGGGACCGGTCGACGTCCTGGTCAACAACGCGGCGGTCCGGCCGAAGGCGGAGCTCGCGACGCTGGACGCGGCCTCGTGGGACGCCGTGCAGGCCGTGAACCTGCGTGCGCCGTTCCTGCTGTCGCGCGCGGTCGTCCCGCACATGACGGAGGCCGGGTGGGGACGGATCGTCAACCTGTCCGGGCTCGACGCGCAGTGGGGCTCCAGGAACCGATTCCACGCGACCACCGCCAAGACTGCGCTCCTCGGTCTCACCCAGACGCTGGCTCTCGAGGTCGCGGAGCACGGCGTGACCGTGAACGCGGTCGTGCCCGGCGTGATCGACACCGACCGGCGGGAGGAAGGCACCTGGTACCCCGAGCTGCGGGCGTTCAACGACCGCTACCGAGAACTCATCCCCATGCATCGCCTCGGCACACCGGAGGAGGTCGCGAACGCGGTGACGTTCCTCGCGTCGGACCTGGCGAGCTACGTCACCGGCCACACGCTCTATGTCACCGGTGGCGCGTTCCCGATGATCCGCCACCCCGAGTTCACCGAGGCACCGGTCCGATGAACGAGGCGACCGCCGGCGAGGTGATCCACCGTCGCGAAGGGTCGACGCTGCGCCTGGAGCTCTGCCAGCCGCGGCGCCGCAACGCCCTGAGCCCGTTCATGCTGCGGTCGTTGCGCGCGGCGCTGGGCACCGCCGAGACGGATCAGGACGTGCGCCTGGTCGTCATCTCCGGCGCGGGCGAGGGTCCGTTCTCGTCCGGCTACGACATCGGCGCGCTGCACCAGGAGACGCCCGACGACATCGGCGCGACGGCGGTGGCCACGGCCGAGCACGAGATCGACGCCACGGTCCAGGCGATTCGGCGGCTGCCGGTACCCGTCGCGGCGTTCGTCCGGAGGTACAGCATCGGCGCGAGTCTGGAGATCCTCGCCGCCTGCGACCTGAGGTTCTGTGCGCCCGGGTGCTACTTCACCCTGCCGGCGCTGCGGGTCGGCGTGGCGTACGGCGTGACCGGGATCCGCCGCCTGAGCCGAGCATTCTCCGAGCCGGCGCTCAGCGAGCTGATCTGGTCACCCCGAGGGGTCGACGCCGAGCGCGCACGCCAGTTGGGCATCGTCCACGACGTGGTCCCGGAGCCGCCGACCTCGTTCCTGGACGCGCGCCTCGAGCACCTGTCGAACAGCCCGCGCGCGGTGGTCGGCCAGCTGAAGCGGAACCTCGCCGCCGCGCGAGCCTGTCACGAGGAGCGGGACCGGTGAACACGACCGCGTCCGCGACACGGTCGGTCGCCGAGTTCGTGGCAACCGGGCACACGTCGGTTCCCGCCGCCGAGGTCGAACACGCGGTGAGCCGGCTCGTGTTCGACACGCTGGTGGTCATGCTGTGCGGCAGGGACGAGCCACTGCCGCGGCTGGTCGCGAAGCACCAACGCTCGACCGGCGGACCGGGCCGGGCATCGGCCGCGGAGCGCGCGCACCTGCTGGGCGTCATGGCCCACATCCACGACTTCGACGACTACCGCGCGCTGGTCGGCCATCCCAGTGCGGTCCTCGTGCCGACCATGCTGGCGATGCACGAGAAGCGACCGGCGAGCACGCCAGACCTGGTCGCCGCGTACACCGTCGGCTTCGAGGTCCTGAGCCGGCTCGCCCGGTACAGCCGCGGCCACTACGAGCACGGGTTCCACACCTCGGCGACGTTGGGCGCGCTCGGTGCGGCGTGCGTGGCGAGCCGCCTGCGCTCGTTCACCGCACCACAGGTCGCCTCGGCGCTCGGAATCGCGGCGTCGCAGGCGAGCGGGTTGCGCGGCGCGTTCGGCTCCGACCTGAAGGCCTACCAGCTCGGTCGAGCCGCCGCCGTGGGAGTCGACGCGGTCGGGCTCACCACGACGGGCGTGGTCGGGCCCGGGGACACCTTGGACGGCGAGAGCGGGTTTCTCGGCGCCTTCTTCGACGACGAGTCGGCGGCTCTGGCACGACGTCACCTCGCCGAGATCCGCGAGACGCCGACCGACGAGCTCGCCGTCATCACGACACCTCCGATGGCCAAGCCGTATCCCAGCTGCGGCGGCTCCCACGGCGCGATCGACGCGGCGCTCGAGCTGCACGCGGCCCTGGGGCAGGCGGACATCGACTCGATCACCTCGGTTCGCGCCACGGTGCCGCCCTACTACCGCAACGCGTTGCGCCACCGGATACCCACGACGGGCCTCGCCGGGAAGTTCTCGCTCGAGTACTGCGTCGCCACGGCTCTCGTCCGCGGGAGTGCCGGCCTGACGGACTTCACCGACGAGGCCGTCACCGATCCGCGGGTCCTGCGCGTGGCCGACCGGGTCGTCCGCGACTACCGGCCCGAAATGGACGACCAGGTCATGCGGGACCTCATGCCGGCGACGCTCGAGTGCGCGTACGACGGCGGCACGGTCACGCGGTCGGTGGTGCGCCAGTCCGGCGGGCCAGGGGCGCTCCTGTCGGACGAGCAGCTGATCACGAAGGCCCGGAGCAACGTCGAGCCGAACCTGTCGACGCTGGTGGACAGGGTGTCGGCCGCCTTCGCCGCGGACGACGTCGCCGCGATGCTCGAGGCCGCCATGCCGGCGTTGAGACGGACATGAGTCATCGCCGTACACCGTAGGAGGTTTGCTCCGTGCCGAGACAATATTATGATGTCGACGTCAAATTCACACATTTGCGGACGGACCGCGCTCATGCCTGACCAACAGCATCCGCCGCTGCTCGACGGACTTCGCGTCCTCGACTTCTCCCGGCACGTCTCCGGCCCCTACGGCACGATGCTGCTCGCCGACCTCGGCGCCGACGTCATCAAGGTGGAGTCGCTCACCGGCGATCCCCAACGCGCGCTGTCCCCCAAGCTCAACGACCTGAGCGTGCTGTTCGCCAGCCTCAACAGGAACAAGCGAAGCATCGCCGTGGACCTTCGGAACAGGCAGGGAAAGACCGTTCTCCGGCGCCTCGCGGCGGGTGCGGACGTCATCTGTCACAACTTCCGACCCGGCGTGCTCGACGCCGCCGGACTGTCGTTCGAGGACGCGCGCACGGCCAACCCCGCGATCGTGTACGCGTCGCTCACCGGCTACGGGCTGGACGGCCCCCGCCGCGACGCGCCCGCGTACGACCTGGCGCTGCAGGCGCTGAGCGGCGGCATGAGCCTCACCGGCCATCCCGGGGACGATCCGGTGCGCGCGGGGATACCGATCGCGGACCTCTGCGGCGGCATGATGGCCTCGCTGGCCATCACCTCCACGCTGGCGCGTGGCAACGGCGAGGCCGTCGAGCTGGACTGCTCGTTGTTCGACACCCAGATCTCACTGCTCGCCTACTGGGCGGGCATCGTCCTCAACACGCGGGAGGTGCCCGGGCCACAGGCCAGCGGCAACTCCAACATCGTCCCCTACGGCGCCGTCCGGGCGTCGGACGGCCATCTCGTCATCGCGCCCTACCGGCAAAGCTTCTGGATCAAGCTGTGCGAGGCGATGGAGCTCACCGACCTCCTCCCCGACCCTCGTTTCGTCACCAACGACGACCGGATCGCGCACCGGGACGAGCTCGACAAGCTGCTCGCGCCGGAGTTCGCCCGGCGGACCGTTTCCGAGTGGCTCGCGATCCTGGAGGAGCACGACGTGCCCTGCGCCCCGGTCCAAGGAGTGGACGCGGCGCTGAGCGATCCCCAGGTGGCCGCCCGCGACATGCGGATCCGAACGCCACGCGACGGAGTCGACTGGGAGTTCGCCGGCAACCCGATCAAGACCCGCCCGTCGCGGCCCACGCCCGCGGGTCCGCCTCCCCTCCTCGGCGAACACACCGACGCGGTCCTCGCCGAAGCGGGTTATCCCGAGGACGAGATCCAGCGGCTCAAGGAGGAGTCCGTGGTCGCCTGAGCACATGTCAACCGCGTCCCAGGGAAAGGAGAGGTCGATGGAGCCCAAGCACGTGACCGAATCGGGGATCACCATCCACCCGGTCTACGAGCCCGACAACGTCGACCCCCGGATCGGTCGACCGGGCAGCCCGCCGTTCACACGAGGCATTCACGCGAACATGTATCGCGGGAAGGTCTGGACGATGCGTCAGTACGCCGGGTTCGGCGACCCGGAGTCCACCAACGAGCGGTTCCGCGCCCTCATGGCGGCCGGACAGCGGGGCCTGAGCGTCGCGTTCGACCTCCCGACGCAGCTGGGATACGACTCGGACGACCCGGTCGCGCGTCCGGAGGTGGGCCGCGTCGGGGTCGCCATCGACACGCTCGCCGACTTCGAGGCCGTCTTCGACGGGATCGAGCTCGACGCCGCGACACCGAGCTTCACCATCAACGCACCCGCCGTGGTGATCGCCGCGATGTACGTGGCCATGGCGCGCAGACGAGGGCTGGACCTCGCCCGGCTGCGTGCGACGCTTCAGAACGACATCCTCAAGGAGTACCTCTCCCGCGGGACGTACATCTTCCCGCCGGCGGCGTCGATGCGGCTCACCACGGACCTCATCGAGTACTGCACCAAGGAGGCACCGTCGATCTACCCGATCAGCATCTCGGGAGCGCACACGCGCGACACGGGAGCCAACGGGGTCGAGGCGATGGCCATCATGCTCGCCGCCGGGCTCGCCTACCTGCAGGGCGCCATCGACCGCGGGCTCGATCCGGTCCGCGTGGCCGGCCGCTTCAGCTTCCTGTTCAACACGCGGCAGGACCCGTTGGTGGAGGCGGCACACCTTCGTGCCGCCAGGCGGATATGGGCGACCATCCTCCAGGAGCGATGGGGGATCACCGACCCCGGTGCACTCAAGTTCCGGTTCTACGCCGGCACCTCGAACCAGATGTTCACCCGCAGAGAGCCACTCAACAACATCGTGCGTGCGACGCTCGGAACCCTGGGCATGGTGCTCGGCGGCGCCCAGGCGATCCACGTGCTGTCCTATGACGAGGCCTTCGACATACCGAGCCCCGAGTCCGCCAGGATAGCGCTGCGTACCCAGCAGATCATGGCGTACGAGACACACTTGACGTCCACAGTGGACCCACTGGCCGGGTCGTACTACGTGGAGGCGATGACCGACGCGATCGAGGAACACGCCCGGGAGTTCATCGACACGCTGGACGAGAAGGGTGGTGTCGCGACCGCGATCGAGTCCGGCTGGTTGCAGTCGCGGGTGGCCCAGGGTGCCTACGACTTCGAACGAGCGGTGGCCGACGGCGACCAACCGCAGGTCGGCGTCAACGTGTTCGTGGACCCCGCCGTCGACGCGGAGGAACAGTTCGCCGACGAGTCCCAACTGCACCATGTCGACTCCGCTGTCGTCGACCGCCGGGTCGAAGCACTGCGGCGGCACCGCGCGAGCAGGGACTCCGACGGGGTCGCCACCGCCTTGGCCGCCGTGCGGCGGGCGGCGAGCTCGGACGAGAACGTCGTCTGGCCGATCGAGCAGGCCATCACGCGTGGCGCGACCGTCGGAGAGTGTGTCGGTGTGCTGCGGGAGACGTTCGGCGAGTTCCACGAGGGCGGTCGGGTCTGATGGCGCGCCGGCCACGGGTCCTCGTCGCGAAGGCGGGCATGGACGGTCACGACCGCGGAGCGAAGGTCATCTCGATGGCCCTGCGCGACGCCGGCATGGAGGTCATCTACACCGGCCGGCACGTCTCGATGGAGTTCATCGCCGGCACCGCCGTCCAGGAGGACGTGGACGTGGTCGGGTTGAGCATCCTGTCGGGCGCCCACCTGGCGCTGACCGCCGACGTCATCGAGCACCTGGACCGGGCCGGGCTCCTGGGCAATGTCGGACTCGTCGTGGGTGGCACGGTCGCCGTGAAGTCCGACCGGGACGCGCTGCTGGCGATGGGAGTCCACGACGTGATGCCCGGCGGCACGCCGCTGCCCGACGCGGTGCGACGGATCCGGCTCCTGGCCGAGCACTTCAACCCCGACTGCGTCGCCACGGCACGCTGATCACCTGATCATTCTCGCCAGCCGCGGACCTCCTCATTTGGCGGCGCCGCGTGCGCTCAGGACTCGTACGGCGAGCACGGTTCCGGCGGACACCACGAGGAAGGCCACCCCACCGGCGAGAACGTCCCCGGCGCTCAGGGCGTTCTCGGGATATGAGGCGTCGCGGGCCGACGCCTCGGCGAACTGACCCGTGTGACCGCGCACGTATCCCGTCGCCTCCAGCAGCTGCATGTGCTTCATGACGACGTTGTTGGCCTGGGTGGCGAAGTCACGGATGGTCGAGTTGCCGGTCCCCGCCCGCACCTCGGCGATCAGGTTGAACACGCTGCCGTGCGCGGCGCGCAGCCGGTTGGCGAAGATCCGGTCGAAGTCCTCACCGCTCTTGCTGCTGATCTCCACCATCCAGCCCTGGTGCGTGGACTTGGGCTTGCCCGGCAGCCGCACGCCGAACTTGTCCGCGAGCTGTTCGACTGTGGTGTTCAACTTCGTGTGGTCGGCGAGCATGACCGAGCCGGCGGTCTTCACCTCCTTGGTCGTGCCCCGCTCGGACGCGAGCTCACCCATCGGGATCTCCCACAGGTTCGCGAACCGGATCACGGTGAGAAACTCGCGATCGAGGGCATCGAGAGACTGCGAGCTCGCCACCTTGCCTGGCTGAGCGGTCTGACCGGCCTGGCCGGCGACCGCGAAGCCGGCCGCGGGGAACGCCGATCCCAACACCACCAGAAGCCCGGCCACGATCCATCGAACTGTTCCGCGTCGCATTCCTTCCCCAACTCCTTGGCAACCGTCGAACACACCCAGCTACGTGGTGCCGCGAATCGCTCGTTCAGGGCCGCCGAGGATCGTCAGACAATCGCAAGGTTTGCTCGGGCTTGGTCGAGCGGGCACCCGGCGGACGACGCCGGGTGCCCGTCGGTCGGCGCGTTCAGCGGTTGCGCTCCTTGGCGTACAGCGACTTCGACCACGCGTAGCCGACCGCCGCGAGCAGCACGCACCAGCCGACCGCGAGCAGCGCGCTGTGACCGATCGGGGTGCCGAGCAGCAACCCTCTGATCGTCTCGATCATCGGGGTGAACGGCTGGTACTCGGCGAACCAGCGCAGCCACGCCGGCAGGGAGTCGGTCGGCACGAACCCGCTGCCGAGGAAGGGGAACATCATGAAGATCATCGGTGTGTTGCTCGCCGTCTCCACGCTCTTCGCCACGAGGCCGAGCGCCACCGACATCCAGGTGAGCGCGACGGTCAGCAGTGACAGCACGCCCGCGACCGCGACCCACTCACCGAACCCGGCGGTCGGTGAGAACCCGACGAGCAGCGCGACCCCGATCACGACCGCGAGCCCGAAGACGGTCTGGATGACCGTGCCGATGACGTGCCCGGTCAGCACCGACGCCCTGCTGATCGCCATGGTGCGGAACCGGGCGATGATGCCCTCGGTCATGTCCATGGCGACGGAGATGGCCGTGCCCATCACGGCACTGACCACCGTGATCAGCAGGATGGCGGGCGTGACGTAGCCGATGTACTCCGCGCGGCCGCCCACGCCGCCCAGCCCGTCGCCGAGGGTACCGCCGAAGATGTAGACGAACAGCAGCAGGAGCACGATCGGCTGGCCGATCAGCATGATGGTCAGCGAGGGATAGCGCTGCATGTGCCGCAGGTTGCGGCGCAGCATGGTCATCGAGTCGCGCATCGCGTAGGTCATCGGGTAGGACGCGGTGGTCATGACGCCAACTCCTTGGTGGCTTCGGTCCGGTGGCCGGTGAGGCTGAGGAACACGTCGTCGAGGTCGGGGGTGTGCACGGTGAGGCTGTCGACCGCGACCGCTTCGGCGTCGAGCCGGTCCAGCACTGCGCGCAGTGCGACTACGGAGCCGTCGGTCGGCACCCGCAGCGTGAGCGTTTCCTCGTCCTGAGTGGACTCCCGGAGTGCCTGGGTCGCTCGGTGCAGCGCGCCGGTGTCGGGAAACCGCAGCTGCAGGTGTCCGCCGGGAACGCGGCGTTTCAGCTCGTCGGAGGTGCCCGCCGCGACGAGCCTGCCGTGGTCGAGCACGGCGATCCGGTCGGCGAGCTGGTCGGCCTCCTCCAGGTACTGGGTGGTGAGGAGGATCGTCACGCCGTTCGCCACCAGGTCGCGGATGATCTCCCACATGGTGCGGCGGCTGCGCGGGTCGAGCCCGGTCGTCGGCTCGTCGAGAAAGATCACCTCGGGGTCGCCGACCAGCGTCATCGCCAGGTCGAGCTTGCGCCGCATGCCACCGGAGTAGGTGGCCGGGGTCGTCTTCGCGACCTCGGCGAGGTCGAACCGGTCGAGCAGCTCGGCGGCCCGCCTGCGCCCCTCGCGGCGCCGCAGGTGGTGCAGGTCGGCCATGAGCAACAGGTTCTCCTCGCCGGTGAGCAGGTTGTCGACCGCGGAGAACTGACCGGTGAGGCCGATGGCGGCGCGGACCGCGTCCGGCTCGCCGACCAGGTCGTGCCCGGCGACGGTCGCGGTGCCGCCATCCGCACCGACCAGAGTGGACAGGATGTTGACGGCGGTGGTCTTGCCCGCGCCGTTGGGGCCGAGCAACGCGAAGACGGTGCCGGGCGCGACGTCCAGGTCGATGCCGTCGAGCACCACCTTGTCGCCGTAGGACTTGCGCAGTCCGGTCGCCGAGATGGCCGGGACGCTCATGGGGATCTCCCTTTCGTGGTCAGGATCGGTGGACGTGGATGTCGCCGAAGGAGGTCATCGCGCGCACCTCGACGGTGTCGGTCGACGCGTTCGGCGCCTCGGCGGCATCCATGTCGTTGCGCACGCGGCCGAAGCGCGTCTTCACGTCGAGCCAGGCCGCACTGCCTTCGCGGATGCCGATCTCGATGTCGCCCATGGCGGTCTCGAGCGCGAGAGTGCCGCGCACGGCCTCGAGCACGCGGACCGAACCGTTGGCCGTCTTGGCCTCGACCGCGTCGGCCGCCCGCTCGACGGTGATGTCACCGTTGGCCGCGCGCACCCGCACCGAACCGGTGGCCGAGCCGATCGTGGTCGTGCCGTTGGAGTTCTTGACGACGCCGGTGCCGCCGAGCTCACCGACGTGCACGCGACCGGAGCTGGTGCTGATCTCGGTGTTGCCGTCGACCCGATCGACGACGACGTTGCCGGTCGCGGTGTGCAGGTGCAGCTCGCCGGTGTGGTCGAGCTGGATGTGCCCCGTGCCCGACTTGTACCGGCACGAGCCGAGCCGGCCGGTGCCGTGCAGGTCGCCGAGGCCGGTGCTGCCGTGCACCCGCGAGCCCGCGGGCAGCTCGACGGTCACCTCGATCGACCGGGTCTTCTTGGAGAAGTCCAACGGCCACATCCGCGGCGCCGTGATCGACAGCGTGCCGCCGGAGAACTCGACGCGGGTCTGCTCGGCGGCCCGCACGTCGGAGGCGTTGGACTCATCGCTCGGCCGGATGTCGACGACCGTGTCGGCGCGGTCGCTCGCGATGACGCGGACGTTGCCGACGACGGGCTCGACGCTCACCGAGATGGGCTCGGGCGTGTCGAAAGTAGGCATGGCTATCCCCTCGGAGGTGGTGTGCTCGGTGTCTGTGCTCGGTGTCTGTGCTCGGTGTCTGTGCTGGGTCTGTGCCGGTCGTGGGTGGGTCAGCCGACCCAGCCGGTGTAGTGCTGCGGGGAGCGGCCCCCGCCGGCCGACGTTGGCGGGGTGGGCCGGCTCACCGGCCGCAGCGCGGCGGACGTGGCACGCACGAGCCAGGCGTTGACCGAGCGTCCCTGCGCGGCGGCCGCCTCCTCGATGCGAGCCTTGAGGTGTTCGGGCAGCCGGAAGTTGATGCGTGCCATGGCACCGTCCTCGTCCGGCGCCGGGTCCTCCTCGGGTTCCGCTACGCCATGGCCGACATCGGCCCCGGAGTCGGCGGCCGCCGGTGGTTCGACGGCCGGCGGCGAGACGGCGAAGGTCGGCTCGCCCGCACGCAGCCGGACCTCCACCGAGCCGGGCGCCAGGTCCCTGGTGATCTCGTCGGCCGCGGCCGACAGCGCGTCCAGCAGCGCGAGGCGAATGGCCGACGCCAGCGGCGCGGTCAGGCGCTCGGCGAGCGCCCGGGCGTCCTCGCCGCCCGCCTCGGCGGCGACGGCCAGTTCCCGGCGAACGTTGTCCACATGCGGCGTCAAGTCCATGGCACCACTATGGCACATTCATGGCGCCATAACAAGCCACTGTGGCGTCATGTGATGCCATGGGTGGCGCCAATACGCTGACCTGCGACTTCGTACCCACGCATGCCACGAGCACGCGAGGCGACCCGCGTCAGTGAGGGATGGCAGGTGGGCCGGCGAGGGTGGCCAGTTGGGCGACCATGTCGGTCAGTGGCGTCCGGGTGTCGATCTCGACAGTGGCCGACGATCGGAGCAGCGGCTCGACCTGGGTCGTGTCCACCACGATCCGATCGCGTTCTTCGGCCGTCTTCCCAAAGGGATTCGTGTCGCGGTCGTCGATGCGTTCGAGCATCACTTCCAGGGGCGCGCTGAGCAGGGACGACCTCGTCGAACCGGGGTAGAACGTGCCCTGGTTGCGCACCGTGCCCGCGACGACCAGCGGCGCCCGAACGCTCATGCTCGGTGATCAGCGCATCGATCCGTTCCTCGCGCCACAGCGGCTCCAAGCCGGCGCCGTCCGGAAGCGGGACGTCTTCGATCCATTCCCCGTGGTCGGTGTCCACCACCCGGTATCCCAGCTTCGCCAACCGGTTCAAGGCCGTGGATTTCCCAACGCCGGACATGCCGGTCACCAAGATCACCGCCATCGGCTCATCGTATGGGACCCGTGGCGCAGCGCCGGCACCTGTTCTCGCGTGTTGTCACGTGTTGTCATTGTCGCTGCCCCGGTACCGGCCACCAGAGAGGCAGGTTCGTGACCGATGCCCTTGATGCGCATCGAGTTGGACACCGACAAGCAGACGGCACGCCAGATCATGGAGCTGCACAAGGCGGGCAGGGTTCATCGTGAATCGCGGGACGCCGCCCGGGAGGAGGTATGGCGACGCGGCCGCACCCCGGCCGCGGAACCCACCTTCGTGGGCATCACCAACGGCGAGCCGGCCCGACTCATCTATGACGTCGACGTCTACCCCGACACCACCGCCTGATCAGCTTTGCGCGGGTGCCTTGACCGCGATGAACGCGCGGATACCCGCCACGATGCCGTCGATCGGCACGGGCATCGTGGTGCGGGCGGCGATCTCACCGAGGGCCTTGGCCGGCAGCTCCGGCGTCCCGGTCAGGCCGGTCGCGACCCAGGCGATCGTCCGGCTGGCCACCTTGGGCAGCTTCGCCAGCCCCTCGGCGATGGCGCCCAGCTCCACACTCGCCAACGCGACGCCCGAACACGCCTCCGCGGGCTCATCCGGCACCGGCCGGCTGACCCGCTCCTCGGCGCGCTTGCGCAGGACGACGCTCTTCGCCGCCGGCAGGGCCACGAGCGGATCGGCGCACACGGTGCACTCGACGTCGTGCCGGCCGAACGGCCCGCGCACCACGCTGCTCGCCCGGTCGGGCGCGGTGCTCAGGAACCAGAACGCCCAGCAGGACTGGCAGCAGAACACGTCCGTGATCGCACCGTGCCACTGCCGGGCCGTGGCGGCCTCCTGCTCTCGCACCAGCTGCTGCGCGAACGCCTCCCGCTCCGCGACCTCCCGCCGCGCCGCCTCCTCAAGCTCGCCCACGGTCGCACGCAGCGAGGAGTTGTCCTGCCGCAGCTCGGTGTTGGCCGTGGTGAGCTCCTCGACTCGGACGCGGAGATCGGCGAGCCGCCGCTCGGTCCGGCCCAGCGCCGCTCGATGACGTTCCCGCTGCCGGGCCTGCGCCTCCTCGGTGGCGTCCATCACGAGGTCGACGGCGACCTTCACCTCCCGCCGCACCGCGTCCTGAGCCGGCGCGAGCTCGAGTAGCCATGACCACACCCGCCCACCCATACCCAAACGGTAGCGACCCCGGCGCATGATCGACTAGCCACCACCGGGCCACCACGGCGCCTCCCCCGCCACTCGTGTGGCTACCTGGTGTGGCGAGCGGTGAGCAGGGCGATGTCGTCGGTGGCGGCCTTCGCGCCGACCATGGTCGCCATGATTCGCGCGCACACCGTCCCCGCCGGTGCGGGTTCCACGGTGGACAGCAGCCGGGCCAGGCCCTCGTCCAGGGTGGCGCCGCGGCGCTCGACGAGGCCGTCGGTGAACAGCGCGACCAGAGTGCCCGGCGGCAGGTCGATCGTGCTGCTGCGCCGGCCATGGACCGCCAGCGACCGGCCGACGGGCGGCCCCGGCGCGACGTCGGCCAACGCCGCCGGCCGGCCGGGGAAAGCGACGACCGGCGGCAGATGACCGGCCAAGGCCATCCGCAGGCTGGCGGAGACCGTGTCGACCACGGCGTACCCCACCGTGGCCATCGTGTTCTGCTCGAAGTGGCTCACCTTGCGGTCCAGCTTGCCGAGCACGTCGGCCGGATCGGGGAACTCCAGCGCGTACGCACGCAGGGCGCTGCGCAGCCGGCCCATCACCACCGCGGCGGCCAGCCCCTTGCCCACGACGTCGCCGATGACGAGCCCCAGCCGCCGGTCCGGCAGGGGCAGCACGTCGTACCAGTCGCCGCCGACGCCGGTGTCCGCGCCCGGCACGTACCGCGCGGCCAGCTCCCAGCCGGGGACGGTCGGCAGCCGGGTGGGGAGCAGGCTGTCCTGCAGCATGGTCGCCGCCGCGCGTTCCGAACGGGATCGGTACGCGTGCGCTGCCAGCGCCAGCCGGTCCGCCACCAGCTGCAGTGACTCGACCTCGGCATCGGTGAAGCGGCGAGTCGACCTGCTGCCGACGTGCACCACGCCGGTCAGCTGGCCGCCGGCGATCATCGGCACGCCGAGGAGCACCCGGAGCCCGTGCTCCCACAGCAGCGGGTTGACCACCGTGGACGGGTTGACGTCGGCTATCACCGTCGGCTCCCGACGTGCGGCGACCCGTCCG
Source organism: Actinophytocola sp. (assembly GCF_050699935.1). Taxonomy (NCBI): domain Bacteria; kingdom Bacillati; phylum Actinomycetota; class Actinomycetes; order Pseudonocardiales; family Pseudonocardiaceae; genus Actinophytocola; species Actinophytocola sp. The sequence goes on along the minus strand of NZ_JBOHGB010000017.1, from coordinate 26,614 downwards.
GCGAAGCCGACGCCGACCGGCACCCGCACGCCCTGGTAGACCTCCTCCTCCAGGCCGACCGCCGCGGTGGCCACCAACCGCTCGTCGGTGGCGTCCAGCAACAGCACCGTCACCGTGTCGACGGCGAACAGCTCACGCACCCGCCCGAGCAGGACGTCGAGGAGCTTGTCGAGCCCAAACTCGGCCAACGCGCCGTCCGTAACCGCCTCGAGCACGCGCTGTCGGAGCTCGCCGTGCTGTTCCTCCACCATCACCTCACCTTATGTCCTCGTGATTGGCGGGTTCTGGGGCGAGGAACCCGCGCCACATGGAGTCGGAGGACGCACGTCTGGCTGGGGCCCTGATCGTGCTGCGGGAGGGACTCGCGCCCGCCGTGGACCAGTTGCTGTTCGGGTTGCTGGACAACGAGGACCGGCGCCGCCTCGCCCGGTCTTCTCGTAACGTGGCCGAGGTGCTGGCACCGGTCTCGCACGACGAGCCGACACCCCACGCGCCTGGCCCACCCCGCGCGGGCTGAGGTCGCCACTCCGTTTCGGCGCGCGGCGGACCGGCCAGCCGTCGCCGCGACACTCTCGTGCCAGAGTTCGAACCGAACACACCCGGCCGCACGGGACGGTCAGCGCAGCTCGTCGGCTCTGGCATGACGGGCGAGGCGCCGAGCAGCGGGCCGCGAGCGCCGCGCTGGTCGGGTGGCCAGTCGCCGCGGCGAGCAGCGGGCGGTGCGTGACCCCGATGGGGGGGACGTGCGGCACGGCGCCCAGGTGGGTGGCGAGCCCCGACACCCCGGGGACGATCATCTCCGGTGGCGTCCACCAGCAGGACGTCCGGCGTCGCCGGCAGCGCGCGGACGACATCCGCAAGCACGTGTCCGGGCCGCAGGGCGAGCAGGCCCGGCCGGTACGGTGCGCCCGCCGCGCCGAGGGTCGTGGCCCGGCCGACACCGCTGTGCACACCTCGTACACCGCCGCGCCGGCCCACAACGGATCGCCTGTCGTGCCGGTCCCGGCCGGCCCGCGTGCCGGCACGGCGAAGCAGCCGGCCACCGCGCCCTCCCCCACGGGTCGCCACGGCCGCGGGCGTTGGGCGGCCAGGGCTTCCTGCGCGGAGATCAACTCGTCGTCGGTACGCGGCGAAGCCGGCGAGCTCAGGCACGACCACACTCCTCATCCCCGCGGGTGCCCGGACGGCCGGGATTGCTCCGCCCAGCCCCCGCGACCGTCCGCCGCTCCGAACGGTCGAACGCTCGCCGGGACGACCTCGCGGACCCGTTCATGCACAGCCACGATCACACACCGAACGAGCAGCCGCGTCGCGGTGGACGCGACATGAGTCCGTCTGATCCCGGCTTGGGTCGCGGGCGGTTTGGCCGTCTGTTGGGATGGGTAGGCGTTGGGCCGCGCGGACGGCGGTGATCGGGAGGTCGCATGAGCGAGGCAGCGACGGTCGGCCTCGACGAGGACGTGCTTCGACGGGTCGACGCGTACTGGCGGGCGGCGAACTACCTCTCGGTCGGGCAGATCTACCTGCTGGACAACCCGATGCTGCGCGAACCCCTCCGGACCGAGCACATCAAGCCGCGGCTGCTCGGGCACTGGGGCACCACGCCGGGGCTGAATTTCGTGTACGCCCATCTCAACCGGCTGATCCGGCAGCGCGACCTGAACCTCATGTACGTCATCGGCCCGGGCCACGGCGGGCCCGCGCTGCTCGCGAACACGTGGCTGGAGGGCAGCTACTCCGAGGCGTATCCGGAGGTGTCGCGCGACGAGGACGGCATGCGCACGCTGTTCCGCCAGTTCTCCTTCCCGGGCGGGGTGCCCAGCCACGTGGCGCCGGAGGTTCCCGGGTCGATCCACGAGGGCGGCGAGCTCGGCTACTCCCTCGCCCACGCCTACGGCGCCGCGTTCGACAACCCGGACCTCGTCGTGGCCTGCGTGGTCGGGGACGGCGAGGCGGAGACCGGCCCGCTCGCGACCAGCTGGCACGCGAACAAGTTCCTCGACCCGGTGCACGACGGCGCGGTGCTGCCGATCCTGCACCTCAACGGCTACAAGATCGCCAACCCGGCGGTGCTGGCACGCATTCCGCACAACGAGCTCGACGCGCTGCTGCGCGGCTACGGCTACGCGCCGCACTACGTCACCGGTTCCGACCCGGCGCGGATGCACCAGGACATGGCCGGCGCTCTCGAGACGGCGTTCGACGAGATCGGCGCCATCCAGGGCGCGGCACGCGGCGGCGGGGCCGGCGAGCGGCCGCGCTGGCCGATGATCGTGCTGCGCTCGCCGAAGGGCTGGACCGGTCCATCCGAAGTGGACGGTGTGCCGATCGCGGACACCTGGCGCGCGCACCAGGTGCCGCTGGCCACGGTCCGGGAGAATCCCGAGCACCTGGCGATGCTCGAGGCGTGGCTGCGCTCCTACGATCCGGCGGAGCTGTTCGACGAGCGCGGGCGGCCCGTGCCGGACCTGGTCGCGTGGGCGCCGGCCGGCGCCCGGAGGATGGGAAGCAACCCGCACGCCAACGGCGGGCTGTTGCTGCGACCGCTGAGCCTGCCCGACTTCACCCGGTTCGCCGTGGCGGTGTCGAAGCACGGCGCGTCGACGTCCGAGCCGACCAGGGTGCTCGGCCGGTTCCTGCGCGACGTGGTGAACCAGAACGCCGAGGCACGCAACTTCCGCGTCTTCGGCCCGGACGAGACCGCGTCCAACCGGCTCGACGCGGTGTACGAGGCCACCGGCAAGCAGTGGCATGCCGGCGTGCTCCCCGTCGACGAGCACCTGGTCCCGGACGGCCGCGTGGTCGAGGTCCTCTCCGAGCACCTGTGCCAGGGCTGGCTGGAGGGCTACCTGCTCACGGGCCGGCACGGCCTGTTCGCCTGCTACGAGGCGTTCATCCACATCGTCGACTCGATGTTCAACCAGCACGCCAAGTGGCTCAAGACCAGCGGGCAACTACCGTGGCGGCGGCCGATCGCCTCGCTGAACTACCTGCTCACCTCCCACGTGTGGCGCCAGGACCACAACGGCTTCTCCCACCAGGACCCCGGGTTCATCGACCACGTGATGAACAAGAAGGCCGAGGTGATCCGGGTCTACCTGCCGCCGGACACCAACACGCTGCTCTCGGTCGCCGACCACTGCCTGCGCAGCCGCAACTACGTCAACGTGATGGTGGCCGGCAAGAACGAGGCGCCGGACTGGCTGCCCATGGACGAGGCGATCGTGCACTGCACCCGCGGCGCCGGAATCTGGGAGTGGGCGGGCAACGAGCGTGGCGGCGAGCCCGACGTGGTCCTGGGGTGCGCCGGTGACGCACCGACGCTGGAGGTCATGGCCGCGGTGTCGCTGCTGCGTGAACACCTGCCGGAGCTGGCGGTGCGAGTGGTCAACGTCGTCGACCTCATGCGCCTGCAACCGCGCACCGAACACCCGCACGGCATGACCGACCGCGAGTTCGACGCGATGTTCACCACGGACCGACCGGTGATCTTCGCCTACCACGGCTACCCGTGGCTGATCCACCGGCTGACCTACCGCCGCGCCAACCACCACAACATCCACGTCCGCGGCTACAAGGAGGAGGGCACGACGACCACGCCGTTCGACATGCTGGTGATGAACGACCTGGACCGCTTCCAGCTCGTCACCGACGTGCTCGACCGCGTGCCCGCCGTCGGCGCGAAGACCGCGCTGCTCCGCCAACGGATGCAGGACCTGCGCACGCGGCACCAGCAGTGGACCCGCGCCCACGGCGAGGACCTTCCCGAGGTCCGCGACTGGTCCTGGCCGTACTGATGCACGTCCTGGTGGTCAACGCCGGATCGTCCAGCCTCAAGGTCCGCCTCCTCGACCCGGACGACGAGGTCGTCGCGCGCTTCGACCTCGGCGAGTGGGGCGGCGCCCACGAAACCGAGGAGCTCACGGAGTTCATCGGCGGCCTGGCGCGGGTGGACGCGGTCGGGCACCGCATCGTGCACGGGGGCGCGGAGTTCACCGCCCCCGCCATGCTCGACGGCGACACCCGGCACCGGATCGCGGCCCTGGCCGAGCTGGCGCCACTGCACCAGCCACGCGGGGTGGCCGGCATCGACACCGTCGCCGGGGCCCTACCGGACACGCCGGCCGTGGCGTGCTTCGACACCGCGTTCCACCACGACCTGCCCGCCGCGGCCGCGACCTACGCGCTGCCCCGCGAGTGGAACCGGCGATGGCGGTTGCGCCGCTACGGGTTCCACGGCCTGTCCCACGCCTACGCCGCCCGCCGCGCGGCGTCGATGCTGGACCGGGCGGACCTGCGGATGGTCAGCTGCCACCTCGGCGCCGGCGCCTCGCTGGCCGCCGTCCACAGTGGACGGTCCGTGGACACCACCATGGGCTTCACCCCGCTCGATGGCCTGGTGATGGCGACCCGGCCGGGCAGCGTCGACCCGGGTCTGCTGCTGTGGCTGCTCCGGCACGCGGGCGTGGACGGCGAGCGGCTCGCCGACGTCCTCGATCACCGGTCCGGTCTGGCGGGGTTGACCGGCGGCTCCGGCGACATGCGCGATGTGGTGCGCTCCCTCGGCGCCGACGGCACGGACACCGGCACCACCGCCGCGGCTGCGTTCGGCGTGTACGTGCACCGGCTCCGCCGCGAGATCGCCGCCATGGCGGCCGCGATGGACGGCATCGACGTCCTGGTGTTCACCGGAGGCGTCGGCGAACACCAACCCCGGGTCCGGGCCGCGGCGGTCGCCGGCCTCGGCTTCCTCGGCATCCGGCTCGACCACGCCGCGAACGACAGCGCCAACGACACCGCCACCACGGACGCGGACATCACCGCCGCGGGCGTACCGGTACGCACACTCGTGATCAACGCCCGCGAGGACCGCGAGATCGCCCGGCAAACCCGTGCCACGATCAAGGCGGGATGAGCTCCTCGGCCGGTGGAACCGGCCAGGCGTCAGGTGCTCGGCTCGGCGCTGAGCTTCGCTCTGCGAGATGCCCAGGTGGCCACGGTCGGGGCGGCGAGGCCCGCGCCGAGCAGCACGGCCGCCAGGATCAGCCAACCTGGCCAGCCGGTGCCCATCACCACCGCGGTGCCCAACACCGGGGCTATCACGCCGCCGAGCTGGATGGACATGTTGAACACACCCTGGTACTGGCCGTGCGCGTGCTCGGGGGCCAGGTCGAACGCCAGTGCCCACGAGCCGGCACTGTGCAGGAGCTCGCCGAACACGTGGATCGTGCCGCCGACCAGCAGGATCGTCACGGCCAGCCACGGTGGTTGGCCCGCGGCGACGGCGTACAGCGCGCAGCAACCGGCCAGCAGCACGCCACTGGTGCGCAGTGCCCGGACCCCGCCGGCCACGTCCGAGCTGTTGCGGGTGGCCCGGACCTGGAACAGCACGACGATGATGGTGTTGAGCAGCAGGATCGCCGCGTACACGGTCACCGGCGCGTCGGTCCGTTCCGCGATCCACAGTGGTAGCACCACGGTCAGCACGCTGTCGTGCATCACCAGTAGCGCGTTCAGCGCGACGAACAGCGTGAACGGACGGTCGCGCAGCACCTCCCAGCGAGGCCCGCCGGCCGGGTGCGGCACCGGCTCCGGGCTTGACAACCTCAGGTACACCAGGCCGGATCCGGCGAAGAGCACGCCGCACGCGAGGAGCATGCCGACGTACACGGCCCGGGTGTCGAAGTGCAGTGCCACGCCGCCGGCGACCGCGCCCAGCGACAGGCCGATGTTGGTGACCGAGTGCAGCAGCGCTCGGGTGGCGACCCGCCGTTCCGGCTCCACCACGCCGGCGACCAACGCGCCGCGGGCGGCCTCCGCCGACGAGTGGAAGCTGATCACCGTGCTGACCGCGATCACGAACGGCACGAACCCGCCGACCAGCGCGTAGCACGACACGGCGACGCCCTGCACGGTCACCAGCACGATCGCCGCGTCCCGTGCGCCGAACCGGTCCGCGGCACGGCCCGCGAGGGGGCTCGCCACCATCCCGCACAGCGCCGCGATCGTCATGCCGAGCCCGACCCGCTCGGGCGGGATGTCCACGGCGCGGGTGAAGTACAGGACGGCGACCGCCACCATGGTGCCGAACCCGGTGGTCCTGGCCAGCCCGCTCGCCGCGAGCACCCGCACCGGGCCCGGCGGCGGGATCAGGTCACGAAGCATCAGCGTGCTCCCTCCATCAGTTCCGCCGCCAACGCCCGTCGGTCGGCCTTTCCGTTGGCGTTCAACGGCAACGCGTCCAGGCGCAGGTAGCGGCGCGGCACCATGTGCACGGGAATCCGCTTGCGCAGCCACAACATGAACTCCGCGGCGGGGATCTCCGCGCCGGTGTGCACGCCGACCAGCTCGACCTCCTCGTCCCGCCGCAGGGCCACCGCCACCGCCTCCAAGACGTCCGGGTGGCGCAGCATCGCCGCCTCCACCTCGCCGAGCTCGACCCGGTAGCCACGCACCTTCACCTGGTTGTCCGACCGTCCCAAGTGGACCCACAGGCCATGCTCGATCCGCACCCGGTCGCCGGTGCGGTAGTAGTGCTCGCCGGTCAGCTCGCCCCTTGCGGCATAGCTCTCCACCCCGTCCCGGTAGCGCAGGAACCGCCCGACGTTCTCGGCCGGGTCCAGGTAGCCGTCGAACCGCTGGCGGCCGCGGATGCACAGCTCCCCCTCGGTCGCCGGACGGCCATGCTCGTCGAGGATCAGGTACTCCAGGGACTCGTCCACCGCACCGATCGGAACGGTGTCGTTGGAGGTGACCGGCCACCGCTCCGGCTCGGCCGGCAGCGCGTAGGCCGTACACGTCACACTCAGCTCGGTCGGCCCGTAGACGTTCTCGACCACCGTGTTCGGTGCGACCGCCCGCCACGCCCGGCACTGTCGCTGGGTCAGCGGCTCGCCGACGAAGATGCTGTACCGCAACGAGGTCACGACCGCGTCCGGACGGTTGCCCAGCGTCGCGCTGATCGACAGCACCGACGGGACCGAGTACCAGTGGGTGATCCGCCGGTCGATGATGTAGTCCACCGGCCGAAGCAGTTCGGCACGCTGCGGCACGACCAGCGTGCCACCGCCGCCCCAGGTGACGAACAGGTCGAACAGCGACGGGTCGAACGTCAGGTCGAAGGTGTGCGACGTCCGGGCGCCGGGTCCGACCTCGTACCGCTGGATCTGCCGCTCCAGGTAGGGGAAGACCTGGTGGTGGCGGATCGGCACCCCCTTGGGCACCCCGGTCGAGCCGGAGGTGAACAGGATGTAGGCGAGCCCGTCCGGATCCGGCTCGTACGGCGGCGGCCCGGCGGAGCCGGAGACGTCCACATCAGACAGCTGGAGCACCGTGGGCCCGGTTGGCAGGTCGGCGAGCTGGGCGGCGCCCGCGTCGTCGGCGACCAGCACGTCCGGGACGACCTGGTCGCACACCATGGCGTTGCGCGCGGCCGGATACCCCGGGTTGAGCGGGACGACCGTGGCACCAAGGCGTTGCACCGCAAGGTATCCCGCGTACGCAACGAGACTGCGGGACGCCAGCAGCGCCACCCGTCGGACGGGCCCGCCGTGCTCGCGGAGGATCCGGGCGGCCAGCGACTCCGCCCGCTCGCGCAGCTCGCGGTAACTCAGTACGAGGTCCCCCACCTCCAGGGCCGGCTCCTCGCCCACCCGCTCCGCGGAGTCTGCGAACCACTGGTACAGCGTCCGGACGTGCAGCGTCGGCGCTACCACCCGCATGGTGACCGGCGGCTCGTGCCGGGACGGCGTCAGATGCAGGTGCTGGCCGCCCTCCGCTGCCGGCGGCAGCGAGCCACGGCAGTCACACGGCGCGTCGTCGAAGCCCGCGAACCGGTACGCGACCTCCATCATCCGGTTGCGCTCGGTCCGCCGGAAGTCCGCCACGAGGTGCGTGCCCGCGGCGGCCGCCTGGTCGGCGAGCCAGTGCAGGATGACCGTGCCGACCCCGAACGAGACCACCCGGCAGGACGTGGCGAGCAGCTTCAGCCGCCAGACCGGCTCGTGCTTCTCCAGCAACAGCACGCCGATCGCGCCGTGCGGGCCGAACCGGTCGGTCAGCGTGGCCACCAGCACCTCGTGCGCCGGGTCGGCCAGCAGCGCCCGAAGGTCGGCGTCCGAATAATGCACCCCGGTGGCGTTCAGCTGGCTGGTCCGCAGGGTGAGCTCCTCGACCCTGGCCAGCTCGGCCTCGCCGGCCCGCTGAACGCGCAGCACCATGCCGAGCGAGCGCAGGAACTCCTCGTCCGCGCCGGTGAACTCGGCCCGCTCGGCGTCCCGGCGGAACCCGGCCTGGTACATGGCCCGGCGCTGCCTGGCGTCCTCGGTGACGGTGGCCGGGCTGAACTCCGGCAGGTCCAGAAAGGACCCGACGGCCTCGGCCGGATAGCAGCGGATGTCCGGCAGGTGGTAGGCCACCTCCGCCCGCTCGGCCGGCTGGTCGTCCACGAACGCGACGACCCCGTGGGCGAACCCGAGCCGCTCGGCGATCTCGGCCACCGAGTCCGACTTGCGCCCCCAGCCGATCATCGGTAGCACGAAGTACTCGGCGAGGCCGAGCTTCTCCAGTCGCTCCCACGCGTGGTCGTGGTCGTTGCGGCTGGCCACGGACTGCAGCACGCCGCGGGCGTCCAGCTCGGTGATCGTGGCCCGCACCGAGTCCGGGACGGTCACCTCGCCGTCCTCGAGCAGCACGCCGCGCCACAGGGTCTGGTCGAGATCCCAGATCAGGCACTTGATCGTCTGGCTCACGGTGCCGCTCACGCTCATACCTCCCACAGGGTCGCCGCCCAGGCCGCGACCGGGCTGTTGTTGAGCACCAGCACGAGGTCCCCGCCCGACACGTCGCCGCTCGCGAGCAGCCTGTCCAGGTTCAGCACCACGTCCATCGCGCCGAGGTGCCCGTAGCTCGCCAGGTGCTCGCCGCACACCGGGTGGATCGGCAGTCCCAACAGGGACTCGTAGAACGAGTACGCGCTCGCGGTGACGTTCTGCATCACGGTGGCGGTGACCGCGTCCTTGGCGACACCCGCGTCGGTGAGGACCAGGTCGACCAGCGCGCCGAGCTCGAGCCGGCTGCGCATGGCCAGCTCGAACCGGTACCGGTCGGGCGAGTCGCACTCCTCGCGCCACTCGTACCAGGGCACCCGCTTGTAGTCCACTGAGAACAGATCGTGGAACTCGCCGTCGGTGCGCACCCGATGTGCCCGCAGCACGGGCCGGCCGCCACGCTCCACGGTCATGGCGTACGCGCCGTCGCCGATCACCGTGACCGGGTACCTGACCCGGTCCACCCCGGTCGGCCTGCTGGCGTGCGCGATCAGCACGCGCTCCCGGCTCGGGTCGGCCGCCAGCAGGTCGGCGGCCAGCCCCCAGGCCACACTCGATCCAGCGCAACCCAGACCGTCCACAGTGAACGCGAACGACGGTCCGAACCCGCACGCGGCCTGCACCCGGCAGACGTCCGAGCCCAGCAGCACGTCCGGGGCCCTCGGCGCGACCAGGAGCAGGATGTCCGCCCGCTCACCGGGTCGGCCGCCAGCCGGCTCGCGGCAGGCCATGGCGGCCAGCTCGGCGGTCGGCGTATCCGGGAACACGCCGACCGTGCGCACGCCGCTGCCGCCGGCGAACTCCGCCTCCTCCCGGCCGAGCAAGGGAACTTCCGGCAGCTCGCCGACCTCGACGAGCTTGTCCGGCAGTACACAATGGATGAACCCGATACCTGCGCTCACGGTGCTCATGGTTCGCTCCGCTCCTCCGCTACCCGCCGCCTTCCCCCCTCACGTGCCCAGCGCTGACACGCCCGCGCACGCTCCTCGGCCCAGACGACGAACACTCCGTCACTCCCGCTCACAGTGCTCATGTCCACTCCGCCACGGCGTGCCTGGCGAGGGCGAGCTGGCAGATCTCCGAGCTGCCCTCGATGATCTCCATCAGCTTGGCGTCCCGGTAGGCCCTGGCGACCGGGTGGCCGTCCCGCGCACCCGCGGATCCCAGGACCTGCACGGCGGAGGCGGCACCGCGTACGGCACTCGTCGCGGCGAGATGCTTGGCCAGCATGGCCGCCGACGCGACCTCCGGTGCGCCGTCGTCCCAGCACCGGCTGGCGTGCGCGCAGGTGTGCGTGGCGGATCGCTCGGCCACGAGCAACTCGGCGAGATGCCGAGCCACCAGCTGGTGCTCGGCGATCGGCACGCCGAACTGCTCGCGGGTGCTCGCATGCCGGGTGGCCTCGGCCAGGCAGGCCCGCAGGATGCCGACGCACCCCCACGCGACCGACAGCCGGCCGTAGCCGAGCGTGGTGGTGGCCAGCAGGCCGACCGGCAGGCCTGCGGCGCCGAGCAGCGCGTCGGCCGGCAGTCGAACTTCGTCCAGGTGGACGTCGGCGTGCCCGGCCGCTCGGCAACCGACCGGGTCGGCCACCGGCTCGACGCGTACGCCGGGCGCGGTGGCCGGCACCACGACCACGGCCGCGCCGTCGCCGTAACGACCGAACACCACCAGCAGCTCGGCGTAGGCGGCACCGGTGACCCACACCTTGTGCCCGGCCACCACGACCGATCGTCCGTCGTCGACGATCGTGGTGGTCAGCGCGGACAGGTCGCTGCCCGCGCCCGGCTCGCTGAACGCCACGCCGGCGAGTGCGCCCGCGGTCATCCGGGGCAGGTAGCTCGCCTTCTGCTCGGCGGAGCCGAACCGGAGCAGCGTCCACGCGGCCATGCCGTGCGAGGTCAGCAGGCTGCGCAGCGAACCGCAGTGGCGGCCCACCGCCGCGGTCAGCTCGCCGCCCACCACACTGGACAGACCCATCCCGCCGTACTCGACCGGCACCTCGGCACACAGCACGCCCTTGCCGGCGAGCTCGCCGACCACGTCCGCCGGCAGCCGGCCGGCGAGGTCCCACTCGCCGGCGTGCTCTCCGGCCAGCTCGGCCACCATGGCGGCGGCGTCGTGCTCATTCACCGTTGGCCCGCAACCTAAGCACCAGCTCGGTCATCGTGGCGACGGTGCGGAAGTGCTCCAGGCGCAGGTCTTCCGCGCCGATCGCGATGCCGAACGCGCTCTCCAGGTGCATCACCAGCTCCAGCGCGAACAGCGAGGAGAACGACCCGGACGCGAACAGGTCCTGGTCGGGCTCCCAGGTGGTCTTGGCGCGCTTGCCGAGGAACGCCAGCAGGTTCTCGCGCACCGCCTCGGCGGTGACCGATGTCTGTGTCACAGCGTGCTCCCGTGCTCGAAGAATCCCCGGCCCGCCTTGCGACCGTGCTCGCCGGCGGCCACCTTGGCCAGCAGCGACTCGCATGGCCGGTACCCGTCGTCGCCGGTCCGCTCGTGCAGTACCCGCAGCGAGTCGGCGACGTTGTCCAGCCCGATGAGGTCGGCCGTGGCCAGCGGGCCGGTCTGGTGACCGAGGCAGCCGCGGAACAGCTCGTCCACCTGCGCCGGCGTGGCCAGGCCCTCCTCGACGATCCGGGCGGCCTCGTTGATCATCCGCTGCAGCACCCGGTTGATCACGAAACCCGGCCCGTCACCCACCACCACGGCCGCCATGTCCAGTGCGGCGAGCAGCTCGGTCGCCGCGGCCATCGCCGCGTCGCCGGTGCGCGGGCCCCGAATCACCTCGACCGTCCGGATCAGGTACGGCGGGTTCATGAAGTGGATGCCGACCAGGTCGGCCGGACGGGCGACGGCCCCGGCCAGCTCGTCGATCGGGATCGCCGAGGTGTTGGACACCAGCAGCGTCCCGGGCGCCACCGCGGCGGAGATCTCGGCGAGCGTCTTGACCTTGGTCTCCGCGTTCTCGGTGACCGACTCGATCACGGCGGTCACCGACGGAAGGTCCACAGTGGATCCCTCGGTCGTCAGCTCGCCGGTCGGCCCGGTGCGTGGCAGCGAACCCATCAGCTGGGCGAGCCGGAGCTGCTGGCGCACGGACTCGCCGGCCCTGCCGGCCTTCTCCGCGTCGATGTCGACCAGGTGCACGGGCAGGCCGCGGCCGACGGCGAGCGTCGCGATGGCGGTGCCCATCACGCCCGCGCCGACGACCGCCAGCCGGTGGGCCGTCTGGGAGTTCGTCACCTGACCTCCAGGGGTTGGGACAGCAACCTGGCGAAGTCCGCCTCGCGTGCGGCGAGATGGTCGAGGCAGCGGCGCAGCAGCTCCCCGCTGGGGTTCGGGTCGAGCCCGTGCCCGGCGAGCCATGGCCGCCAGGCCACCGCCTCGAGGTCGTGCGGGCCGAGCCAGTGATCATCCACTTCGTACAGTGCCATGGTGGACAGCACCTGGTGGCCGGTGACCAGCGCGCGCTCGGCGACCAGCCGCTGCCAGCGTTCGAGGGCCACCGGCGCGGTGGCCAGGCCAGTACCGGCCAGCAGCTCGAACATCCGGCGCGGGCTCACGGCCGTCTCGGCGGCGAGATGGTAGGCCCGCCCGGCGGACGTGGGGTCCGTGGTCAGCTCGGCGATGGCGGCGGCCACCACGTCCACGGGCGCCATGGGCCATGCCCGGTCATCCTCCGGGTGGGCGCCGACCTCGAGACCGCTGGCCATCAGGTGCCAGATCAGGTCCCTCGGGTTGCACGCCCCCGTCGCGGTGGCGCCGAGGATGAAGCCGGGACGGAACACCCGCACCCGCAGGCCGTCCCGCTCGGCCCGTTCGAGGATCCGCTCGCCGACCCACTTGCTGACGCCGTAACCGCCCTGGAGCGGGTCGAGCGGCTGCTGGCGGGTCTCGGTGATCCGGTAGGCACCGCCGAGTGACTCACCCGTGGCTCCGATGCTCGACACGAAGCCGAGGTCGCGGATGCCGGCGCCGCGCATCCAGCGCACCAGGTCGACCAGCGTGTGCACATTGTCCGCACGCAGCACCCGGTAGGGCTCGGTGAACACCACCCGCGCCGCGCAGTGCAGCACGTACCCGACCGCCGCGGCGTCGACCCGTTCGAGGTCGGTCACGGGCACCACGCGCGCGGAGTCCGGCTCGGGCAGCTCGTAGCGGGCCGCCGCGGCCCGGATCCGTTGCCGGGCATGGGCTTCGCCGTCCGCACGCACGAGGCAGTGGACTCGCCGGGCCGGCACCCGCAGCAACGCGTGCAGCAGAAACGCGCCGAGAAACCCGGTGGCGCCGGTGAGCAGCACGTCCTGGCCGGCTGTGGATGGTGCGGAGGCGACTGGACCGAGCGGCAGCTCGATGTCGGCGTCGACCAGTGCGCCGTCCCCGTCCGCCGCCGCGCCGGCACCCCGCCCGCCACGCACCAGCTCGGCGACTCGGCGCACGGTCGCCCGGCTGCCGCCGGCGCGGTGCACGTTGACCAGGACGTCGTGGCGGCGCTGGATCTCGAGGGCCATGCGCACCGACAGCAGCGACGTGCCGCCGAGCGCGCCGAACTCGTCGTCCGGGCCGATCGCGGCGACGCCGAACAGCTCACGCCACACCGAAAGCAGGTCGGCCTCGAGGTCATCGGCCGTGCCGGTGTCCGATGTGGACCGCAGGACCGGGGCGGCCGCGGGCGCGGCGACGGGGTCGAGCCGGTCCAGCGCCCAGTAGCGGCGGCGCGAGAACGGGTAGGTGGGCAGGGTGACCCGCCGGCCGGTGCCGGGGAGCGCGGCCCAGTCCACGTCGGCACCACCCAGCCACGCCTCGACCGCCGCCTCCTCGGTGTCCCCGCGGAAAGTACCGGTGGGCGTGACGTGCGCGGTGCGGACCAGTGGCGGGCGGGGCAGCCGGAGCGCGGCGACGACCTGGTCCGGCGTCGCCGTGACCACCCGGCGCTCGTCGAACGACGCCCGGCCGACCCGCAGGGTGTGCGCGACGTCCGCGAGCGAGTGCTCGTCGCGCACGAGCTCGTCGGCCAGCGCCCGGGACATGGCGTCCAGCTCGCCCCTCGTGCGGGCGGAGAGCAGCAGGCGAACCCGTCCGCCAGCCGTCGCCGGTGGCCGGGTGGGCGCCGGTGGCGGCGCGAGCACGGCGGTGGCGATCGTGCCACCGAGACCCATCGAGTTGACCAGCACCCGCCGGTCCGGATCGGCGCACCGGCCGGGCTCCGGCGAGATCGCGAACGGGCTGCCCGCGAGCACGCCGGGGTCACGAGCGTGCGCGAACAGCGGGTGCGGCGGCAGCGAGCCGGTCGCGGCGACGTGCACCGCCTTGATGAACCCGGCGATGCCGGCCGCCGGTCCACAGTGGCCGATGTTCGCCTTCACCGAGCCGAGGCCGCAGAAGCCGGTGCCGGTCGCGCTCAGCCCGTCGGTCAGGCCTCGCAGCTCGATCTGGTCGCCGAGCGGCGTACCGGACCCGTGTGCCTCCACGTAACGCAACTCGGTGCCGGAAACGCCGGCCACGCCCAGCGCCGCACGTACCACCGCGGCCAGCCCACCGGGGCTCGGCGCGGTGAACCCGGTGCGCTCGGCGCCGTCGTTGCCGACCGCGCTGCCCAGCACGACGGCGCGCACCGGGTCGCCGTCGGCCAGCGCGTCGGCGAGCCGGCGCAGTGCCACCACGCCGACGCCGGAGCTGAACGAGGTGCCGGTGGACCGAGCGTCGAACGCGCGGCACAGGCCGTCGGCGGAGGCCAGACCGCCGGGCCGGTAGCGGTAGCCGGCGTGCGGCTCGTTCACCGCGGCGCCGCCGGCCAGCGCCAGGTCGCACTCGCCGGACAGCAAACCGAGCACGGCGTAGTGCACCGCGGACAGCGAGGAGGAGCACGCGGTGCCCACGCTGACCGACGGCCCGCGCAGGTCGAGCTTGTAGGCGGCCCGCGAGGTCAGGAAGTCCGGCGCCGAGCCGAGGTAGAGGTCGGCGTCGTCGTTCACCGCGGCCACGCCGTGCTCGCGTGCCGCGGCGACCTGCAGCGCGAGCGAGTAGTTGCTCGGGCCGGCGCCAGCGAAGACCCCGGTGAGCGGGGCGGGCGGGCCGGGCGGGTGTCCGGCCGCCTCCATGGCCTCCCAACAGGTCTCCAGGAACAGCCGCTGTGCCGGGTCGATGAGCTCGGCCTCGCGCGGCGGGTAGCCGAAGAACTCGGCGGCGAACCCGGCCGGGTCGGGCAGCGTGCCGGCCACTCCCACGAAGTCCGGCGCGGCGAGGGTTCGCGCCGACACGCCGGCCGCGCGCAACGTCTCCGCCGACAGTCTCCTGGTGGAAACCGTTCCGTCATCGAGATTGCCCCAGAACCGTCGTGGGTCGGACGCGTCCGGGAACCGGCAGGCCACGCCGACCACCGCGATGGCGGTTTCCATCTCAGCGTCCCGGCTGGGTGCGCTCGGCCCGGCGCAGCAGACCCGCCCGGCTGGGTGCCGGGGTTTCCGGTGTGCTGGCGTGCTCGCCGGCGAGCAGTGCGGCCTGGGCACGGATCGTCGTGTGCTGGAACAGATCTGGAGGCTCCAGCTCCAGGTCGGTCAGCGCGTTGAGCCGCTCGAGCAGGACGATGAGCAGGATGGAGTCCCCACCCACGTCGAAGAAGTTCACATCGGCCGGTACGGACCCGGTGTCCAGCACCTCGACCCACGCCGCGGTGACCTGCTCGATCAGGTCCTGTTCACTCATCTCGCACTCCTGTCAGGACGGCTGCGTCCGGATCGGCCACCAGGTCGGCGGCCACGTCCACAATGGACGCCAACAGACCGGCCGCGGTGGCGGCCGACCACAGCTCGGTCGGGTAGGTCGCGGTGAGCACCAGCTCGTCACCCTGGTCGGTGACCGTGAGGTCCAGCTCGTACTTGACGGTCGTCCCGGGCAGCGGCAGGTAGCGCGCGGCCGTCCCGGGACCGAGGTCGGGGACCGTGTGTTCGCCGTCGAACACCCCGAGGTAGACCGGGGTGAGCGGCGGGCGGCTCAGGTCGCGGCCGGGGTGCAGCGCGGCGACCACCTCGTCGAAGGGCACGTCGGCCGTGCGGTAGCAGGCACGGACGTCGTCCCGGACCCGTTCGAGGAGTCGCCGCCAGGTCGGCTCGTCACGCAGGTCCGCCCGGAGCACCAGCGTGTTGACGAACATCCCGACCGCGTGCGTGGTGTCCGCCCGGTCCCGGCCGGCCCACGGGAAGGCGATCAGGAAGTCGCGCTGCCGGCTCGTCCGGGCGAGGGTGGCGGCGAGCAGCGCTGCGCTGGTGACGAAGGTGGAGCAGCCGAGCGGGCCGGCCACGGCACGCAGCCGACCGGTGAGGTCCTTGTCTACAGTGGACGACGTGGTGCTCGCCACGACCGGCTGCACCTCGCGCCGTGGCCCGGCCAGCGGGAGCGCGACGTCGGTCGGGGCACCACGCAACCGCTCGATCACCTCGGCGGCGCCGGTACCGGTTGTCGGGGTGATCTCGACCGGGTGTACGGCCGGCGGAAGACTCTCGTTCCGGTACGCCCGGCCGATCTGGTCGAACAGGACGTCGAAGGACCAGCCGTCGAACACGATGTGGTGCGTGACGACCGCCAGTACCGTGCGGTCCCCGTCGGCGATGACTCGCGCCCTGGCCGGCGCGTCGGCGGCGAGGTCGAAGGACGTCCAGCAGAACTCGGCGAGATCCGCGGTCCCGTGGGTGATCTCGACCTCGGGCGGCGGGCCGTCGGTGCGGTAGTGGATGCGACGCCGGCCGGGGCCGAGCTCGAACCGCGAGCGGAGCGCCGGGTGGCGGCCGAGCACGGCGGCCGTCGCGTCCCGCAGCCGCGCGTGGTCCACCGGGCCGGTCAGCTCGATGAGGATGGGGATCAGGTAGGCGGTGCGCAGGGCATTCACCCGGTCGATGAACCAGAGGCGCTGCTGGACCGAGGTCGCCGGAAACCGTTGGCCGGGAGTCGCGGCGGCCGGGATCCCGTCGCACGGCGCGGGTGCGGCCGAGTCGCCGAGCGTGCGGGTGAGCAGGCCGCCCAGGCCGGCGACGGTGGGGTCGGTCAGGAACTCGCGCAGGGTGAGTACGACGCCATGCCGGCGTTCGGCCTCGCGGACGATCTCGATCGCGCCGAGGGAGTGCCCGCCGATGCTGAAGAAGCTGGCGTCGGGGCCCAGTACCTCGTCGACACCCAGCAGCGCTGTCATGATCTCCGCGGCGTGCCGCTCGCCCGGGGTCAGCGCGACGGTGCGCTCGCCGGCCGGTAGCGGCACCGACCGCATCGCCCGCAGTGCGCGGAAGTCGGTCTTGTCGTTGGTGTTGAGCGGGATCTCGTCGACCACGTACAGCCGCGCCGGCAACACGGGCGAGGGCAGCCAGCGCAGCAACGGCGTCACCAGCTCGTCGCGGGTCGGTAGCGTGTCCTTTTCGGACAACACGACGTAGGCGACGAGCCGCTCGGGCTCTCCCTCGGGAACGACCGCGGCCGACCGTACACCCGGCTGCTCCTCGAGCAGGGCACGTACCTCGTCCGGCTCGATCCGGTTGCCCAGGATCTTCACCTGGTGGTCGAACCGGCCGAGGTAGTCCAGCCGCCCGTCGGGGCGGACGGCGACCCGGTCGCCGGTGCGGTACATCCGGCGCCCCGGCTCGACCGGATCCGGCACGTACGCCGTCGCGGTTCGGCCCGGCTGTGCGAGGTAGCCGATGCTCACCCCGACGCCCGCCACGTACAGCTCACCGGGCACGCCCTCCGGCAGATCCTCGCCCTCCGGGCCGAGCACAAGGCAGCGGTAGTTCGGCAGTGGCCGACCGATGGTCGGATGCTCGTCGTCCGGGTCGACGAAGCCGCCCGTGGTCGCGCAGGACACCTCGGCCGGGCCGTACATGTTCTGCGTCGGCACGCCCCACCGTTCCAGGCAGGCGCGGACGATCTGCTGGGTCACGACCTCGCCGGCCGCGGTGATCGCACGCATCGTCGAGCCGGCCGGTGCGCCTTCGTCGGCGACCAGCATCGTGCGCAGCAGGCTCGGTGTCGCGGACATCACGGTCGCGCCGGCCGGGCCGCGGATCAGCCGAACCAGCGCGTGCGGGTCCCGCCGCTCGACGTCGTCGGCGTACACCAGCTGCGCGCCGGCCACCAGGCACCGGAAGGTGTCGAACGTGGCCACGTCGAACTGGGTGGACCAGGTGCACAGCACCCGGTCCGCGGTGGAGAGCCCGAACTCCTCCGCCCACCAGATCACCGTGTTGAGCAGGCCGCGATGCGGGATCATGATGCCCTTGGGCCGGCCGGTGGTGCCGGAGGTGTACAGCAGCACGGCGGGCGACTCGGGATGGGGTGTGACGGGCGGTCCGGGCGGGGCGGGTGCGTGCCGCGACTCGTCGATGCGGATCACCCGCGGCGTGACGTCGAGCCCGGCCAGCAGCTTGACGCCCTCGGCGTCGGCGAGCACGACGTCGGCGCCGACCTCGCGCAGGATGTGCTCGGCGCGGCTCGGCGGGATGTCCACGCCGAGCGGGACGTAGGCGGCGCCGGTGCGCAGCACGCCGAGCCACGCGGCGGTCATGCCGCCACCGCGCGCGGCCGCCACCGGCACGTAGTGCGCGTCGCGCGGCAACCCGGAGGCGATGGCGCGGGCCCAGCCGTCCAGCTCCCGCCAGGTCACCGTTTCGCCGCTCGCGGTCACCGCGGGAGCGTCCGGGTCGACCGAGGCGAGCCGGCCGGCGATGGCGTCGACCACCGTGGTGACGTCGTGCCGCCGCTCCGGTCCACAGAGGACACTCCCGGCATCGCTTCCAGCACCGCGCGCGGTGACCGGCAGGGTGGCCACCGGGCGGTCCGGGCCGGCGAGCGCGGCCTGGAGCAGGACGGTGACGTTCTCGGCCAGCCGGGCGGCGAGCTCCGCCGGGTAGCGGCCGGTGTCGACCTCGACGGTGCCGGTGAGCTCTCCACTGTCCTCTTCGAACAGCACGAGCAGCTCGTACTTGGCGGTGCCGGTGGGCAGCAGCCTCGGCGCGGTCCACGGCGGTGGGACCGGGTAGTCCGGCGCCGGCATGTTCTGCAGTCCGAACGCGACCGTGACCAGGTTCTCCGCTCCCCTCGCCCGAGCGGCCGCCAGCAGCTTCTCGTACGGCAGGCGCTGGTGGGTCAGCGCGGCGAAGGACTCCCGGCGTGCCAGCCCGCACAAGCCCCGGAAGGACACCCCGGCCGGCACCGCGCACAGCAGCGGCACCGTGTTGACGAAGAACCCGACCAGGCGCTCGAACTCCGGGTCGGACCGGTTCGCGGCGACCATGCCGACCAGGAACTCGTCGCGCTCGGTCCAGCGTTTCAGCACGGCCTGGAACGCGGCGAACAGCACCACGAACGGCGTGGCGCGGACCTCGGCGGCGAGCTGCCCGACCCGGTTCCAGACCGGCGCCGGCAGGGTGAACACGTGCTGCTCGCCGGGCCGGCCGCCGCCCGCGTCGGGTACCGCCCGGCGCCCCGCCAGCGCGAGGTCGCCGTCCACGCGCAGCAGTTCACCCACCCTGCGGTCGAGGTGCGCGGCGACCGCAGGCTCGGTGAACGCGGCGCGGTCGCGAGCCGCGAAGTCGGTGTACCGCACCGGCAACGGGTCGAGCTCCGGCACCCGGCCGGCCCGTCCGGCGGCGTACGCGGAGGCGAGCTCGGCGAACAGCGGGCCCGACGACCAGCCATCGATCGCGATGTGGTGGGCGCACAGCAGCATCGCGTCGCCGGCCGGGCCGCCCTGCCAGACCACGCAACGAACCGGCGGCGCCGTGGTGAGGTCGAACGGCTCGCGGGCGACCCGCAGTGCCTCCTCGTGGACCCACGCCCAGTCGCCGCGCGCGGGCCGCACCTCCAGGGGCACCGGACCCGGCGGACGCACCACCTGCACCGGGCTTCCCTCGCACAGCTCATAGGTGGTGCGCAGCACGTCGTGCCGCTCGGTGACCGCCGCCAGCGCGGTGGCCAACGCGGGCACGTCCACCGGCTCGGTCCAGCGCAGCAGCAGCGGGACGTTGTAGGTGGCCCCACCGCCGGCCGCGTCGATGAACCACAGGCGTTCCTGCGCGAAGGAGAGCGGCGCGATCTTCTCGAGCTGGAGCACGTCAGGTGGTCCTCGCTCGCCGCAGCTGGTCGACGAGGTCGGCGAAGGTGTCGGCGAGCAGCACGTCGGCCGGCTCCAGCTCGATCGACAGCCGGTCCCGCAGCCGCGCCGCCGCCTGCACCGCGAGCAGCGAGTTGCCGCCCAGGTCGAGGAAGTTGTCACCGTCGGCCACCGAGGTGACGCCCAGCAGCTCCCGCCACACGGCGCCGACCTGGCCGGCGAGACCACCGTCCACCCCGCCGTCCACCCCGCCGGTCACACCATCGGCCGACGCCAGCTTCGCCAGCCGGGTGCGGTCGATCTTGCCGGTCGGCCGCACCGGAAGCTCCGGCAACCGGACCCAGCGGGCGGGCAGCATGTAGTCGGGCAGCCGCTCGGCGAGCCTGGCCGCGAGTGCGGCGGTGTCGGCGGTATCCGGGAGCACGAACCCGACCAGGGTGGACGCCGGTCCGTCGCCGACCTTCTCCACCACGGCGGTGTCCACCAGCCCGGTGGCGGTCGCGGCCAGCTCGATCTCGTCCAGCTCGACCCGGAACCCACGCACCTTCACCTGCCGGTCCCGCCGCCCGATCACCTCCAGCGCACCACCCGCGCCCTCCCGGACCAGGTCCCCGGTCCGGTACACGGTGGCCGATCCGCCGGCCGGGTCCGGCACGAACCGCTCCGCGGTCAGCTCGGGCAGGCCCAGATAGCCGAGCGCGACCCCCGGCCCACCGACGCACAGCTCGCCGACCCCGCCCGGCGGCACCGGCCGAAGCTCGCCGTCCGCCCGCTCGTCCACGACGGAGAGCGTGGTGTCCTGGATCGGGAAGCCGATCGGCACCCGGCCGTGCTCCGGCACGCCGTCCAGCGTGCAGTCGAAGTAGCTCGCGAGCATGGTCGTCTCGGTCGGGCCGTAGAGGTTGACCATCCGGTCCGGCGGCGCGTCCGCCAGCACGCGCCGGACCATGGCCGGGTCTGCCTGCTCCCCGCCGAACAGCAGTGTCCGTAGTGGACCGAACACCGCCGGCCGCTCCCGGGCCACCAGGTTGAACACCGACGTGGTGAGGTGCAGGACCGTCAGCCGCTCCGCCGAGACCAGCTCCACCCAGCGGTCCAGCCCGCCATCGGTGACGTCCGGGAACATCACGACCGTCGCTCCGGCGGCCAGGCCGCCCCAGACCTCGAAGGTGATCGCGTCGAACGCCGGGTTGGCCGTGCACGCCAGCCGGTCGCCGGGGGCGATCGTGCAGAACCACGGCTTGCGCACCAGCCGGACCACCCCGCGGTGGGGTACCAGCACGCCCTTGGGCCGGCCGGTCGAGCCGGACGTGTAGACCAGGTAGCACGGGTCGTCCCCGCCGGCGGCGACCTCGGCGGCGACGTCGGTGGCGGCGTCGGCCTCCGGCCCACCAGCCGCGGGAACCGGCACGCACCGCACCGTCTCGGGCAGCTGGACGGCGTGCCGCCCGAGAGCCGTCAGTACACAGTGGACATCCGCGTCGGCGACGAGCTCCGCGACGCGTCCGGGTGGCGTCGCGGAGTCGAGCGTCAGGTAGGCCGCGCCGGCGCGGACCACGCCGAGCAGCCCGACGACCAGCTCGACCGACCGGTCCAGCGCGACCGCGACCACCTCGCCAGGACGGACTCCGCCCGCCACCAGCTCGGCGGCCAACCGGCCGGCACGCTCCCACACCTCCCGGTAGGTCACCGCGACCCCGGTGCCCGCGACCGCCACCGCCGGCGCGTCCGGCGTCCGTGCGCACCACTCGGCCACCAGCGCGGCCACCCCCGCGTTCGGTCGACTGTTCTCCCGGGTCACCGGCACGGGTGGCGCCTGCCCCAGATCCTCCCCGGCCACCCGGCTACTCCGACACCTTCGAGCTCTCCAGCTCCACCGCCTCATAGAGAGCCTTGATGTTGCCGCTGCCGAACGTGGTCGCCCCGCACCGCTCGATGACTTCGAAGAAGAACGTCCGGCGCGGGTGCGTGGAGCGAGCGAATATCTGGAACAACTGGCCGTCATGATCCTCGTCGACCAGAATGTTGAGCCGCCGCAGGTCGCCGACCGAATGCTTTGACAAATCAATTCGGCCGGGCAGCCGGTCGTAGTAGGAATCCGGGGTGATCAGCAACTCCACGCCCCGATTTCGCAGCTCGTCGATAGAGGTGACGATGTGCTCGGAGGTGAAGGCGATGTGCTGGACCCCCGACCCACCGTGGCTTTTCAGGAACTCATCGATCTGGCCCGGGTCACGGTCCGGGTCCGGCTCGAGTACGGTGAGCGTGACCGTGCCGCTCCGGCTTTGCACGACCTTCGAGTTCATCGCCTGCGCGCCGACCGTGATGCGTTCCTCGAACACCACCTCGAAGCCGAGCGTCCGCTCATAGCACGAGACGGTCGGATCGAGCCAGCCGGCCTCGACGCACACCGCGAAGTGGTCCACCTCGTGCAGCCCGACCCCGGTCGCCGTGCCCGGCCGGTCGAGGATCGCGAAACCGGGCAACGACCGGGGGTCCACGTCGAGTGGCCGCTGCACCAGCGTGTGCACCACATCGCCGAAGCCACCGATGGTCGCGGTGACGATGCCGTCCCGCGCCACCGGCTCGGCCACCGGGCGGGCGCCCCGCCGTACCGCCTCGGCGAAGGTGGCCCGCACGTCGTCGGCTCGCATGGCGATGTCGCACACGCCGTCGCCGTGCGCCGCGACGTAGGCGCGGCCGGGGTGGTCGTCGGTCTGCGGCGCGCACAGCACCAACCGGATCCGGTCCGTACCGAGAGCGACGGAACACGCGTCGGACACCCGGCCGTCCGGAAAACCAGACGCCGCGTAGCTGTCGAACCCGTACGCGTCCGACAGCTCCACGGCCGTGCTGGACACGTCTGCTACATAGCATTTCACGTGATCCAACGTGAGATCACGGAAATCATAGTCCGGCATTTCGCTCCTCGCCGCCCAGTCACCGGACCCCGCTTCGACAACCCCCAGACTCACGATGAGTTACAGTTAACCGCCGTTCGCTACACGTAGCGTTTCCGGTTAACAGATTGCCGCCGGTCCACGATACGCGCCAACGATAGATCCTATTTGCGCACATATCACGGCTCCATTCGGCCTATATCGACATTGCCCCAACGGCCGAGCGGGCTCGTTCGAGCTGACCAACCGCCGCCCGGCGGCGTTAGGCCGAAGGGACGATGGTGTCGTCGACCGCGAGCGGCAGGCCGACCCTCCAGACACCGTGCGCGAAGGACGTTCTCACTACCAGCGCACCCTCAGCTGCGGCATCAGCGCCAGCTCGGTCAACTGGTCGAACGTCAGCAACGGCTGGATGGACGTCGGGATGGACGTCCCGGTTTCCAGGACGAAGACACTCGTACCGTCTGGGCGGCTGGCCACCACGCTCCGCAGGGTGGGGGTGCTCCCGTCGGGTGGTCCCTCGGTGAGAGTGCGTATCGAGGCGCCGTTCTCGAGCTTCTTGGTCGCGCAGCCGGACATCTGTTCGCCGCTCTGCGCGCCGGTGCAGTTCAGTTCCCCTCTGGTCTCGGTCGGCCAGACGTCGATCAGGAGGCTTCGGTCGCTGTCGGTGGTTTCGAGGTCGTATATGACATGCCAGCCGCCGTCGACCACCGACATCCCGATCGGCTGGACCGAGATGTCCTCCGGCAGCCGCGGCGGGCGGGCGGAGAGCAGGCCGGCCAACCTTTTCGCCTCCGCCTCGGTGCGCGGCTCGCCCGGTCGAGGAATGTCGGCACCGGGCACCGGGAAGCCGGGCGCGACCCCACCCTTGGACGGCAGGACCGGAACGGCCGGCGTCGTGGTCACCTCGCTATGACTGACCGGTGGAGGTGCGGGCACGGCGGCTCCGGCCGGGGCGCCCGACGAACCATTCGGGCCGGCCAAGCTGGTCAGCGCAACCGCGCCGACCAGGACCGCCACCACACCGGTGGCCACCCCACCGGAGATGGCCAGCCTGCGCCTACGAACCACGCGCCTGCCGCGCCGCAGCACCTCGTCGCGGGCCATCCACAGTGGCGGCTCGTCACCGAGGGCCCGGCCGAGCAGCCGCTTGCCGTCTCGTAGGTCCTGCTCGTTCACGCACGACCTCCCGCAGCGTCATGGTTTGCGCCAAGCACCGTGCGCAGCATCGCCATCCCCTTCGCGGCCTGGCTCTTCACGGTGCCCTCGCTCCTGCCGAGTATCGCGGCGGTCTCCGCCACGGACATGTCCTCCCAGTACCGCAGCACCACCACGGCTCGCTGCCCAGCCGGGAGGGTGGCGAGCGCACGTCGCACATCCAGCACGTCCTCCACCGGCCTCGCCGCGACGCCGACCTCGGGTAGCTGATCGACCAGGTTCTCCCGCCGGCGAAACCCCTTGCGCGACTCGTCGATCGCCGCCCTCACCATCACCGTGCGGGCATAGCCGTCCAGGCCGCCACTGCGGCGCAGCCGTGGCCAGGCAGCGTAGATCTTGATCAGGGTGGTCTGGACGAGGTCCTCCGCACGGTGCCAGTCGCCATTGCACAGCAGGTACGCGGTCCGGCGCATGACGACGGCACGGCTGTCGAAATACTCCCCGAACTCCGCATCTCGATCAGTCACGGACTCAGTTCCTCCCGGTTACCCGTGATACGGATGCCGACCGCGCCAGGTTGCCTCGAGGCGCGCGAAAGGTTGGAAACGATCGATCCCGGCATCGGGTATCGGGGCGTCACACCCAGGGCAGGTCGTCGCCCGGGAGCTGGCGGACGTGCCGGTCGAGGAACCGGCGCAGGGTTCGGTACCAGGTTTCCAGGTTGCCGGGTCGGCGGATGCTGTGCCCCTCGTCCGGGAAGTACAGGAACTGGTGTCCCCGCTCCCCCGCCAGGGCGTCGGCGTTGAGCTCCTGCCACAGATGCAGAGCCTGGCTGACCGGCACCCGGCGGTCGCGGGCGCCGTGCACTAGCAGGACCGGGGGCAGGTCGGCCAGGTCTCCGGTCCGCTCTCCGTCCACATCGGACAGCTCACGCCGGAAGTAGTGACCGGCGTCGGAGCTCGCGACGAAGCTCGGCAGGTCGAACGGCGCCGCCTGCACCACCCCGCACCGGAACCGGTCGCGGTGCCGCCGCAGCAGCCGCAGGGCGAGGTAGCCGCCGAACGAGCCGCCGGCGGCCGCGACCCGGGCCGGGTCGAGCGCGGGGAACTCGGCGAGCGCCGCGTCCAGCAGCGCCAGCGTGTCCGTCACGGGCGCGCGGTCCCACGCGCCCCAGCCGCGGTCGAGGTGCGCCTGCCCGTAGCCGGACGACAGGGCCGGGTCGGGCAGCAGCACCGCCCACCCCTGGTCGGTGAGCACAGTCGGGTTCCATCCCCACAGCCAGCCGGTCCACGAGGCGATGGGCCCGCCGTGCAGGAACACCGCGAGCGGCAGCGGTCCGGCGGCATCGCCCGGCAGCGCGAGCCATGCGCCGAGCCGGACACCGTCGACCTCGCGGCCGACCCGGTGCAGGTTCGTGCCGGCGCCCTCCGGCGTCTCCTCGTGCAACACCCGCACGCGAGCGCCGAGCCTGATCACGCGCGGCGGGCTCACCGGGGTGCTGAGGATCGCGAGCACGCCCCGGCCGGTGACCTCGTGGCGCACCACGGCGCCGGTGCGGGTCAGCGCCCTCGGTTCGCCGTCGCGGCCGGCCGAGAACAGCTTGCGGTGACCGTCCTGGTCGGCGACGAAGAGGATGCGGCCGTTCGGGTCGACGCGCACCTGGCCGGGGATCAGCTCGGCGTCGTTGGGGAGGTCGGTGCGCGCGCCGGTCGCGACGTCGACGACGGTGAGCCGATGGCGGGCGGGCGAGCGCGCGGTGCTGCGCTCGGCCACCACGCACACCACCTCCGGCGCATCCGGGGAGAACGCCGGCTCGAGGAAGTCGACGCCGGGCTCGGCGGCGAGCGTCCGGTGCGCGCCGGTCGCGGTGTCGACGAGCACGAGGTCGTGTGCGAACACCGGGCCTGGCCACTCCCGCAGCACGATGACCGCGACGTGCCGGCCGTCGGGCGACACCGCGTACGCCTGGTCCCGCAGGCCGCGCCCGGCCCATGGCGTCAGGTCGGTGGCGGCCGGCTCGCCGCGCAGGTCGAGCAGCACGAGCCGCGGCTCGTCCGGACCGAGGTCGAGGTCGTGCTGGTGGATCCGCGGGCCCTCGTGGAGGATCGCCGACGTCCCGGCGGCGCGCCGGGACACGCGCAACCGCACGTCGTCGGCGAGGTCGGCCGCGTCGCGCATGACCTTCACCTTGAGCACCGCGACCCGCGCGCGGGCCGCGGCGGTCACGGACAGCACGCTGCCGGGACAGCGCCACACCTCGGTGACCGTGCCGCTGGCCGGGTCGAGGGTGGCGACGGTGGTGCCGGTGGCGCCGGCGCGCCCGTCCCGGCCGAGCAGCACGAGCGTGCCGTCGGCGAGCAGGGCGTGCGCGTAGCAGCCGAGCTCGGGCGGCACGGGCACCTCGCCGCCGCCGACCCGGTTCAGCCGGGTGACCCGGAACGAGCCGTCGAACACCTGGGTCTGGAAGTACGCCGCGTCGACCGACGGGCTGGCGACGAGACCGCTGATCCGCGGGCCGCGCAAGGTGAACGACAGCGCCGACCACTGGTCGGGCCCGGCCTGTGGCGGCGTGACGGTCATGGCGCGAGCCGGACCGCGGTCACCGCCGGCGCGGCGCGCGTGCCGGC
>NZ_JBOHGB010000016.1:0-77830 GCF_050699935.1 Actinophytocola sp. | reverse complement strand
CCTTCCGGACGCTGGGTGTCCGGAAGGCGTCCTTCCTGGCCGGTCACCGGCCCACCCCCACCCCGCACGTGGCGAAGAACGCGCGGGCGCGGGCCGCGGCCAGTGCGGCGTCCGGCAGCAGACCCGCCTCGTCCGCCAGCACCAGCAGCTCGCCGAGGTGCCGTGGCGAGCGGCCGGACTGCAGGCCGCCGACCATCGTGAAGTGGTCCTGGTGGCCGGCGAGCCAGGACAGGAACACGATCCCCGTCTTGTAGAACGGCGTCGGCGCGGCGAACAGGTGCCGGGCCAGCGGCACGGTCGGGTCCAGCAGCGCACGGAACTCCGCGACCGAACCGGCGTCCAGCGCGGCGAGCGCGCGGCCCGCGACCGGTGCGATCGCCGCGAACACGCCCAGCAGCGCGTCCGAGTGACCAAGCGAGTCGCCCTCGATCAGCGACGGGTAGCCGAAGTCGTCCCCGGTGTACATGCGCACCCCGGGCGGCAGCCGCCTGCGGAGCGCGACCTCGAAGTCCGCTTCCAGCAACGACACCTTCACACCGTCCACAACGGACGAGTGCTCCTTCAGCAGGGTCAGCAGGGTATCCGCGGCCTCCGGCACGTCGGCCGCACCCCAGTAGCCCTCCAGAGCCGGGTCGAACACCGCGCCAAGCCAGTGCAGCAGCACCTGAGAGTCCACTTCGGACAGCAGCGTCGAGTATACCGACAGGTAGTCGTCGGGGCCGTGCGCGGCCGCGGCGAGGTGCCGGCTGCACATCAGCACCGGCACCGCCCCGGCGGACACCACGTCGGCCAGCTGTTCCCGGTAGGCGTCGAGCACGCCGGCGAGCGTGGCCGGGCCCGGCGGCAGCTGGTCGGTGCCCACCCCGGCCACGATCCGGCCGCCGGCCGACCGGGCCTCGGCGGCACTGCGCCGCACCAGCTCGCGCACCGCCGGGTAGTCCAGCCCCATCCCCCGCTGCGCGGTGTCCATCGCCTCCGCGACGCCCAGCCCGTGCCGCCACAGGTGCCGCCGGAACGCCAGCGTGGCGTCCCAGTCCAGCACGGCCGGCGCGCCGGGCACGTTCTCCGCCAAGGGATCCGCCACCACGTGCGCGGCCGCGTAGGCGACCCGCGAGCGCGCCGGCGCGCAGCCCGGGAACGACGGGCCACCCCGCACCTCGTACCGGCGCCCGCCCGGAAGCACGACGGTATCCATCACGCCAGCTCCGGGATCTCGATCCGCCGCCCCTCGCGGGCGGCCCGCATGCCCAGTTCGGCCAGCTGCACCCCACGGGTCGCCGCGGCGAAGTCCCACGGGAACGGCTCGCCCGCGACGACGTGGCGCAGGAACGCCTCCCACTGCACGCGGAACCCGTTGTCGAACGGCTCGTTGTCCGGCACCTCGGACCAGGCGCCGCGCTGCTCGACGTCCGGTGGCAGGTCCGGGTCCCACACCGGCCGCGGCGTCGTCGCGCGCGACTGCGCCCGGCAGTGCCGCAGGCCGGCGACGGCGCTGCCGTGCGTACCGTCCACTTGGAACTGGACGAGCTCGTCGCGGTACACCCGCACGCACCACGACGAGTTGACCTGCGCGACCATGCCCCCGTCGAGCTCGAAGATCGCGTACGCCGCGTCGTCGGCGGTGGCCGCGTACTCGGTGCCCTCCTCGTCCCAGCGGCGCGGGATGTGGGTGCGCAGCGTCGCCTGCACCGCGCGAACCCTGCCGAACAAGTGCTCCAGCACGTAGTTCCAGTGCGGGAACATGTCCAGCGCCATCCCGCCACCCTCCTCGCGCCGGTAGTTCCACGACGGACGCTGGGCCGCCTGCCAGTCCCCCTCGAACACCCAGTAGCCGAACTCGCAGCGCACCGACAGCACCCGGCCGAAGAAGCCGCCGTCCACCAACCGCTTCAGCTTGCGCAGCCCGGGCAGGAAGATCTTGTCCGACACGACCCCGTGCCGCACGCCGGCCGCCACCGCGGCACGGGTCAGCGCGAGCGCGCCCTCGAGGTCCATCGCGAGCGGCTTCTCGGTGTAGACGTGCTTGCCCGCCTCGATCGCCGCCGAGATCGCCTTCTCGCGCCGCTGCGTGGTGAGCGCGTCGAAGTAGACCGACACGTCGTCGCGCGCCAGCGCGGTGTGCAGGTCGGTCGTCCAGTCCGACAGTCCGTGCCGTCCCGCGATGTCCGCGAGCTTGCGCTCGTTGCGGCCGACCAGCACCGGCTCCGGCCACAGCAGCGTGCCGTCCGGAAGCGGCAGGCCACCGTCGGCACGGATCGCCAGCAGCGACCTCACCAGATGCTGCCGGTACCCCATGCGGCCCGTCACGCCGTTGAGCACGATGCCGATCGACCGCCGGCCGGTGCTGCTGGTCATAGTCCGCTCCTCTACCTAGTGGCTCTCGTGCGAGCCCAGCAACTGGCGGATCTCGCGCGTCAGCGTGCCGAACGTGGGGTCGGTCATCACCTGCGCGTAGTCCCGCTCCGCCGGCAGCCCCACCGGCAGCGTCCGCATGAGCCGACCCGGACGCGGGCTCATCACCTCCACCCTGGTACCGAGGAACACCGCCTCCGCGATCGAGTGAGTGACCAGCAGGATCGTCGTGCCGGTCTCCCGCCAGATCCGGTTCAGCTCGGTGTTCAGCGCCTCGCGGGTCAGCGCGTCGAGCGCGCCGAACGGCTCGTCCATCAGCAGCACGGGCGGCGCGTGGAGCAGCGCCCGGCACAACGCCACCCGCTGCTGCATGCCGCCGGACAGCTCGTGCGGCAAGGCCTTCTCGAACCCGGTGAGGCCGGTCAGCTCGATCAGCTCGTCCGCCCGGGCGGCGGCCTCCGTGCGGTTCATGCCGCGCATCTCGGCCTGCAGCAGGATGTTCTTGCGTACCCCGCGCCACTCCAGCAGCGCGGCCCGCTGGAACGCGAACCCGATGTTCTGCTGCGGGCGGGTGACCGGCGTACCGAGCAGGCTGATCGAGCCACTGGTCGGCCTCACCAGCCCGGCGACCGCCTTGAGCAGCGTGGACTTCCCGCACCCGGACGGTCCGACGATGCTGACGAACTCGCCGGCCTCGACCCGCATGGTGACGTCCTCAAGCGCCGAGGTGGCCGACCGCTTCGACTGAAACCGCACGGTCAGCTCCGCGACCTCAACAGCCGTCCCCGTGATCGTCCCGGTCATGCCCCCTCCCCCCGCGAGTCCAACGCCCGCAACCCGCGAGTCCAACACTCCGGACCGGTGAGTTGTGCGTTCCGAACGAGGTGCGAGCGATGTGAATGTCGGACTCGCGGGCTCGCAACGTTGGACTCGCGGGTCGGGAGCGTTGGACTCGCGGGTCGGGAACGTTGGACTCGCGGGTCGGGAACGTTGGACTCGCGAAGTCATGAGCCGGGGGCCTTTGCGTGGGAGCCGTCCCAGTACTCCGACGGCTCACCCGCGTCGGCGAGCTCGGCGTACTGCGTCATCAGGTCGATCGTGCCGCTCCACTGCTCCTCGGTGTTCACGCCCGGCGTGCCGGCGGTGTCCAGCTGCAGCAACGGCTCCGCCAGCCCGAGCTGCTTGACGAGCACGTCCTCCGGCGGCTCGTTCTCCGCCAGGTCGGCCATCGCCTTCGCCGCGGCCGGGATGTCCTCGATCGCCTCGGACCACGACTTCTGCGTGGCCCGGACGAACCGGGTCACCAGATCCTTCTTCCCCGACAGGGTCTCGTCGTTCACGACGATCCCGGTGCCGAGCATGTTCAGCCCGGAGTCCGCGTAGAGCAGGTAGTCGACCTTCTTGCCGGTGCGCGCCTCGATCGTCGGGCCCTGGTCGTGGAAGAAGCCCATGATCGCGTCGACCTGCCCCTCGGCCAGCTGCGCGATCTTGTTGGCCGCGTCCATGTTGACGACCTGCACGTCGCTCTCGGCCATGCCGTTGGCTTTGAGCCACGCGGGGAACGTCGCGTACATCGCGTCGCCCGGCGTGCCGCCGACCGTCTTGCCCTTCAGGTCCTCCGGCTCGCTGATGTTCTGCTCGGACAGGAACTCCAGCGACGCCGGGCCCTTCTGCAGGAACACGCCGACGCTCTTCACCGGCATGCCGGACGCGATCCCGTTCAGCAGCGGCGGCGTGTCCGCCCAGCCGAACGTCGTCTGGTTCTGCGCGACCTGCTTGATCACCGTGGCGGATCCGTTGCCCGGCTTGATCTCCAGGTCGATGCCCTCGTCGGCGTAGAAGCCCTGCTCGACGCCGTAGTAGAACGGGGCGTGCTCGCCGTAGGGCACCCAGTTCAGGGTCAGCGTCACCTTGTCGCCGCCACCACCACCGCCTCCCGACGGCTCGTCGGGGTTGCTGCCGGGCGCGCAGGCACCGAGCAGCAAGGTCGCGGCGGCGGTGCCGATGAGCAGGCGTTTCATGGCTAGCCCTCTTTTCATGACACGTTCACGAGGTGGTCAGCGGCGTGGCGGAACGGCGGCTGGCGTGCCACGGGATGAGCAGCGCCTCGGCCGCCTCCACCACGACGAACAGCAGGATGCCGATGAGCGACATCAGGATCAGCGCGGCGAACAGCAGTGCGGAGTCGAGGTTTCCGTTGGCCAGCAACAGGACGTAGCCAAGCCCCTCGCTCGCGCCCACGAACTCGCCGACCACCGCGCCGACGACCGCGAGCGTCACCGCGACCTTCTCACCGGCCATCAGATGCGGCAGCGCGTTGGGGAACCGGATCTTGCGGAACGTCTTCCACCGGCTCGCGCCCATCGTCGCGGACAGGTCGAGCAGCTCCGGGTCGGTCGAGCGCAGCCCCGCGACGCCGGAGACGACGACCGGGAAGAACGCGATCAGCACCGCGAGGATGATCTTCGGCGCGAGCCCGTTGCCGAACCACACCACCAGCAGCGGCGCGATCGCGATCTTCGGAATCACCTGTGCGAACAGGACGATCGGGTACAGCGCCTTGTCCATCGTGCGCGAGTACGCGATCAGCACGGCGGTCGCCAGGCCCAGCACGGTGGCGAGCGCGAACCCGATGACCGTCTCGTAGAGCGTGACGTACGTGTGGTGCATGAGCGACGCCCAGTCGGTCATGATCGTGTCCCACACCTGGCCCGGCCTGGGCACCAGGTAGTTCGCCACCCACTCCCGGTCGGCCGCGAACCACCAGACGAAGAACACCAGCCCGAGCAGGATCGCCGGGCGCCACAACGCCTCGCCGAGGCGCAGCAGCCGCCCGCCGATGTCGAGCCGCCGCGGCGGGGAGGGCGTTGGCGCCGACACCCGCCCCGCCGGCGGGGACTCCTTCGGGGTCACCACGCTGGACACCTACGACGCCGCCCTCGCCGCCGTGCCGGCCACGTAGATCGCGTTGACCCGCCAGAACTCGGAGCTGTCGATGCTGAACGTGAGATCAACGGTGCGGCCCTCCGCTCCACCGTCCACAGTGAACTGATCCCAGCCCCACTGGTTGGTGCCCACCGGCACCCCACCGTCGACCACCCGCTCGCCGTCGACGGTGACAACCAGCGGCTGCGCGGCGAACGAGGCGTCTCCACGCAACAAGGACACCGTGTGCTCTCCGGCCGGAATGCGCAAGCTCAGCGTCGCGGGCTCCCGCGAGGTCACCATGTCCCGGCGCAGCGCGTCCGGTGCGCCGCGGTCGCGTGCCTGCGGCCCGGCGTTCGCCGCCCAGCCGAACCCGGTCTCCTCGCTGTAGCCGACCGCCGGGTCGAGCCGCTGGTAACCGTCCAGCAGCGGGCTTTCCGCCGTGCCCGCGTCGAGCGCGTACACCGCGGTGGACACCGGTGGCGTGACGTAGGTGTGAGCGGTGGGCTGGCCGCCCACCGACACCCCCGCCGCGCCGGTCGCGTGCGCGGTGATGTCCGCCTCGGCGACCGGACCGGTGCTCACGCCGCCCGCCGGCGCGGTCAGCGGCACCCGGACCTGGACCGTCTCACCCTTCTTCGCCTTCGCCTGGACCGGCGAGGTGGACCAGCCCGGCGGCACGTCCAGCTCGACCGTTGCGCGGACGTTCTTCCTCGTGCGGTTGGTGAGGTCGACGGTCGCCGTGCCCTGCTCGCCGGCGCCCATCGGCGTCGGCACGACCAGTCCCGACACCTCGACCGGCGACACGAACTCCAGCCAGTCGATGTTGAACAGATCCTCGGCGACACCCGGGTTGCGCGCGACGAGGAACAGCTCGTGGCTCACGCCCGGGTCGGTGACGGGCGCGGTGACCTCGGTCCACGTCTGCCAGCCGCCGGTCACCGGGACCTCGACGCTGCCGAGCACCGGGCCGTCGGGCGAGCCCTGGTGGATCTCGATCGTGCCGCCCGCCCCGGCGCTGGCGACGCGGAACCGGATCGCCGGCACGTTCGCGAGGTTGACCGGCTCGTAGCTCACCCAGTCGCCGTCGGAGATGTTCCCGACGAGCGCCGCGCCGCCACCCTCGTTGTTGGGCGCCAGCTCGACCCCGGACGAGCTGGTGAAGTGGTCGGCCTCCTTGTGCCGCGGCTGCAGGATGACCGAGTCACCACCTTCCAGCCGCGCGACACCGTTGCCGCCGCGGTCGGTGTACGCCGAATCGACGATGTAGAAGATGTTGTCGTTCGGCGTGTGGCCGTCGTCGATGATCGTCTCGATGGCGCCCGTGCAGCCGCGGTACTGCTCGAGCGGATGGCCGTGCTGGGCATGGCCGAGCGCGGGCTGGGTGACCACCTGCTGGCAGTCGATCGTGCCGTCCTCGGTGGACCCGTCCTCGGGGTCGGTCACCGCGAGCTGGAAGGGCACCTGCTCACCCCAGTCGAAGACCTGGCCGTCCAGCGGTGCCTGGAGGGTCAGCGTCGGCGCGGTGTTGCCCACGGTGATCGGGATGTTGGCCACCGTGGAGCGTCCGGTCGAGTCGGTGACGGTGAGCCGCGCCAGGTAGTCGCCGTTGGCGGTGTAGGTGTGGCTCGGGTTCGGCTCGGTGGAGTCGGTCGTGCCGTCGCCGTCGAAGTCCCAGGCGAACGTGATCTCCTGGCCCTCGTCCGGGTCGGCCGAGCCGGCGGAGGAGAACTCGACCGCGAGCGGCGCCTGGCCGGAGGTCGGCGTGGCGGCACCCTGCGCCTGCGGCGACCGCTCACCCGGCCGGACATAGTTGATCTTGTAGATGCTGGAGTCGAAGTTCGGGTCGCCACGGCCCGAGCCGCCGTAGTTGCTGCCCCACTCGATGACGTACATCGAGCCGTCCGGGCCGAGCTCCAGGTCGATCGGGCGCAGGAACTCCTCGTGCGGCAGGAACCTGTTGATGGACTGGGCGTTGCCCTCCCCGTCGAGCTTGACCTCGAACAGCGCGTTGCGCGTCCACTCGGCGACGAAGATCGTGTCGTCGTAGTACCGCGGCAGCTTGGTCTCCGACGCCAGGTCCGGGTCGAAGTGGTAGGCCGGGCCGCCGATCGCGAGCCGGCCGCCGGAGCCGAGCTCCGGCCAGTCCGCGGACGTGCCGTAGGGGTAGGGCAGCCAGGCGCCGCGGGCGGGCGGGAGCTGGGTGAGCCCGGTGTTGTTGGGCGAGTCGTTCACCGGGCCGCCCGCGCAGTCGAACGGCGCGCCGGAGGCGCCGGTGGCGAAGTCGTAGTCCACATAGGACCTGTTCGGCCCGATGCAGTACGGCCAGCCGTAGTTGCCGGCGGACTTGGCCTGGTTGAACTCGTCGTAGCCCATCGGGCCGCGGGCCGGGTCATCGGCCTGCGCGTCCGGACCGACCTCGCCCCAGTACAGCCAGTCGGTCTCGGGGTCGATGTGGAGCCGGTAGGGGTTGCGGTTGCCCATCACGTAGATCTCGGGCCGGGTCTTGGCCGTGCCCGGCGCGAACAGGTTGCCCTCGGGGATGGTGTAGGTGCCGTCGGACTCGGGGTGGATGCGCAGGATCTTGCCGCGCAGGTCGTTGGTGTTGGCGGACGAGCGCTGCGCGTCGCCCGGCTCCTGGCCCGGCCGCTCGTCGATGGGCCCGAAGCCGCTGCAGCACGGCGTGGAGTTGTCACCGGTGGCGATGTAGAGGTTGCCGGCGGAGTCGAAGTCCATGCCGCCGCCCTCGTGGGCGTTGAGCTCGCGCTGCGAGGCGAACTCGATCAGCGTCCGCTCACTCGCCAGGTCGATCGTGCCGGCGGCCTCGTCGAAGGTGAACCGGGAGATCCGGTTCACCGGGTCGTCGAGCGGTGAGTAGTACAGGTACAGGAAGTGGTTGGTGTCGAACCCCGGGTCGAGGGTGATGCCGTGCATGCCGTGCGTGTGCTCGACCAGCACGTCGAGCGTGGCCAGTGGCCGGGTCAGGCGCGCCTGCGGGTCGTACATGTTGACCGCCCCGCCGCGCTGCACGTAGAACACCCGGCCGGCCGAGTCGATGTCCATGTCCAGCGGGTCGTCGGTGTTCGCGTCGAGCTGGATCTTCTCCCAGCGCTCGTCGTCGGTCGGCCCGCAGTCTCCCGCCGCAGCGCCGGCCGCCCACTCGATGCCGCCGAGCAGGTACGCCCGGAAGGCCGGCTCGCTGTATGCCTCGATGGAGTGGCCGAGGCCGGTGTACCAGGAGCGGCCGCCCTCGAAGTCCTGGCACCAGGCGATCGGGTGGTCGGCGCCCATGGTGTGACCGGTGTAGCTGCGGGTGTCGTAGCTGGCGAGGACGTGCACGTTGCCGCGCGGGTTGGCGACGAAGTCGTAGGGCTCCTCGGTGCGCTCCCAGACCCGCGGCAGGTCCTTCGTGGACGGGTGCACGCGGTCGTCGACCTCGATCCTGAGCGGCTGGATCGCGGGGTGGACCTTGAAGAAGGCACCCATGAGCTCGCCGTACCAGGCCCAGTCGTACTCGGTGCCGCTGGCGGAGTGGATGCCGGCGTACCCGCCGCCACCCTGGATGTAGCGCTCGAAGGCCGCACGCTGGGCCGCGTCGAGGATGGGCCCGTTGCGGCTGTTGGTGTTGTTGAAGACCACCGCGTCGAAGGCGGCCAGGCCGTCGTCGGTGAACAGCGCGGGGTCGTCGGAGACCGTCACGCCGAAGTCGTGCTCGGCGCCGAGCTCGGTGATCGCCTGCTGCCCCGCGGGGATGGAGTCGTGGTAGAAGCCGTTGACCTTCGAGAAGAC
Organism: Actinophytocola sp.; assembly: GCF_050699935.1. NCBI lineage: Bacteria > Bacillati > Actinomycetota > Actinomycetes > Pseudonocardiales > Pseudonocardiaceae > Actinophytocola > Actinophytocola sp. The sequence goes on along the minus strand of NZ_JBOHGB010000016.1, from coordinate 68,764 downwards.
CAGCACGTTGAACCGCGCCTGCGCTGCGGCGGTCGGGGTGGTCACGAAGGTCCCGAGCAACAGGGCCGCGACGAACGCGATGACGTATGACCGTTTGCGCACGATGTCCTCCAGCCGGGGCCACGATGCCAGGCAAGCGCTTTCCCAAGCAGCCTAAATGTCCAGGCATGCGTAGGCAAGGGCTTTCCTGTGGCCGTGCGGTCGCGTAGCGCTATGGCCGCGGAGGCGGCGCCCGCGCCGGTAGTGCCAGGAAGGACGCCATACAGACGCTCAGCGCCGTGAAGGACGCCTTCCTGGCACTAACGGCCGGTTGCGGAGTGCGACCATGGGTCACGCGGTCTACTCGGGGCGGATGCTGGACACGAACCGCTGGAAGTCGGCGATGACGTCGCGGATCTGGTCCTCGGTCGCGGTCAGCGCGAGCCGCAGGACCACGCGCCGACGGTCGTCGTCCACATCGGACATCGACAGGTACACCTGGCACTGGGCCAGCGCCCGCTCGATGCCGCCGACCTCATCCCGGATGCGCACGAGCTGGGTCAGCCCCGGCGCGTCGGGGTCGCCGAACTCGTTGCGGGAGGCCAGCGTCGCCGCCGTGGCGGCCCCGGCGAGCGTCTCCACCGACTCGTCGGCGATGTCGGCGAGCGTGGCCGGGTCCATGCGGTACTCACCGCCGATGGTGATGTTCGCGGTGAAGCCGCTCGACCGCACGTCCGGGTGCAGCGCGACGAACGCCGCGCCCGGCGCGCCCAGCTCGTCGGGCGGGGCCGCGACCCAGCCCGGCGGCAGCTCGAACTCGATGGGAACGGGCAGTGTGGTTGCCATCTCGATATCTCCCGTCAGTCGAAGAGGCCGCCGATGGCCTTACCGGCCTTGCCTATCGTGTCGCCGATCTTGGGCGGGTCGATGGTGACCTCGCCGCCGACCTTGCCGCCGAGCCCCAGCCCGACCCCGGCGTGGCCGCCGATGTGCCACTTGCCGTCGTCGCCCTTGCCGAGGTCGAACTCGGCCTCCGCGCCCGCGCCGGCCCAGCCCTCCGCGGCCACGCCCGCGCCGAGCCCGCCCACGTCGCCACCGAGCGAGCCGCCGGCCTTCGCCCCGGCGAACGCGCCCGCCTGCCCCTGGATGCCCTCCTTGCCGGCGGTCAGGTTCGCCTCGCCCTCGGCGCCGACGAACGCGGTGCCCTTGCCGGTGGCACCGATGATCCCCCAGTTCGCTTTGCCCTCGGCGATGCCGCCCGCGCCGATGTTGCCGGCGACGCCGATCTTTGCGCCGTCCTGGGTGACCGCGGCGACAGCGCTGCCCGTGGCTCCGACGTTCCCGGTCGCCTTGCCGGACAGGTCGACCCCGGCCATCTCAGTCTTGCCGGTGAGCGTGCCATCCACCAGGTTGGCGTGCCCCTTGACCCCGCCGCCGAAGACGAAGTCCCCGCGGTTGGCGGCCTTCTTCGCCTCGCCCTCGGCGTTGTTCGTGCCGTACTTGTTTGTGCCGAGACCGTCGTCGTCGACGGCCAGCTTCGGGTTCACCCACGTCCAGCCGGCGTTCGGACCCTTGCCCTTGGCGTCCCCGCTGCTGTTCTTCGGCGTGAGCTTCCCCATCAGCCCCTGCAGCGCCCCCGCCGCGCCGTTGCCGGCCTCGGACAGCTGGGTGCGGGCGCGGTTGAGCAGTTCCTGGGCTTCCTGGCGGACCTTCTCGCCCGGGTCGTTGAACGGCTGCAGCGGCGACGCGGAGCCCCCGCCGGCCGCGTTCGCCACCGTCACCGCCTTGTCGTGCTCGTCCTTGGCCTGCTTGGTGGCCGCCTCTCCGCGCTCCCACATCGCGATGGCCTCGCGGGCCTGGGACTGCGCCCAGCGCAACGTCTCCGCATGCCCCGTGAGCTGTGACCTCGCCGTGCCGAGCGCGTCGCCCGCGTCGCGCCACTTCGGCGGCTCCTGGGCGAACCGGCCGAAGAACTTGTTGTACGCCTCACCACTCCACGACGCGACGTCGACCTTGCCGAGGTCGTCGCCCACAGTGCCGGCGCTCTGGCCGAACTTGCCGAGCGCCTCGGCGTTCTGCTCGACGGTCTCCGGTGAGCCGGGCACCAGCTCCCTCGGGTCGCTCGTCCCTCCGAGCTCGGCTCCCATCACCGACCCCCGAACACGCCGGCCTGGCGCCCGTCGGTCCCGGTGTAGGTGCCGGAGTTCATCCGCAGCGCCGCACCGGCCATGCCGGCCTCTCGCTGGCAGCCGTCGAGGTGGCCGTGGGTGGCGGAGAGGAACTCGGTGAGCGCGCCGTGCAGGCCGTCGTGGCCGTAGTCAGTGCCGCCGCCGATCTCGCGGACGATCGCCGCACCGATCTGGCCGACGGCGTCGTCAATGCCGCTCGCGGCCGTGTGCAGGTCGTCCGGGATCACGTCGAACCCGAAGCCGTCCATGATGATCACCCTTACTTCCCGTGTGGATTCCCTTGCCTGGAGGCCGTGCCGCCAAGCCGTGCCTCGAGGCTGCGCTGGTCCACGCTGCGTTTCCGAGTCGCCCGAATCCGACCGGTCCCCACGACGGTCGGATCCCGTACGGAGCGGATTGGACGGAATTGGACGCTCTTGGACACCACTGGACGCCCGGCGCGCCACCCGGCTACGCTCCTCGGACAGTGGACGATCTTGTTCATTCCGACGGTGAGCCGGATCCGGGCTCGGCGTCGACACCAGCCGAATTCGTCGATCGGCTGAGCGAGCTGCGCCGGTGGGCCGGAGAGCCGTCGCTGCGTCAGCTGCGCCGGTTGGCCGGCCGCACGCGGACACCGGGTGGGGACCTCGTCGACGTGCTCCCGGTGAGCACGATCTCGCACGTGTTGACCGGCAAGACGCTGCCGCGCATGCCCCGGATGAGCTTCGTGGACTCGTTCGTCGGCGCGTGCCTGACCGCGTGCGGCACACCCGAGGACGAGCAGGCGGCCCGGTTGTCCCGCTGGCGGACGGCGTGGCGCGGGCTCGCCGGCGGCGAGGCCGCGCACGCCGCCTACCGCCAGCTGCCGATGGACATCGGCGAGTTCACCGGCCGGGACGCCGAGCTCGGCCGGCTGCGCGAGCTCGTCGCGCACGCGGACCACGACCCGGCCGTCACGGTCGTCGCGATCGAGGGGATGGGCGGCGTCGGCAAGACCCGGCTCGCCGTGCACGCGGCCCACGGGCTGGTCCGGGAGGGCCGGTTCGACGGATTCCAGCTGTGGTCGGACATGCGCGGCTTCGACCCGCACCAGCGGCCCGCCGAGCCCGCCGACGCGCTCGAGGCGTTCCTGCGCCTGCTCGGCGTCCCGGGCCCGCGCATCCCGACGAACACCGCCGAGCGCGCGATGCTCTACCGCGACCGCCTCGCCGGCCGGCGCGGGCTGGTGCTGCTCGACAACGTCGCGGAGCCGGACCAGGTGCTGCCGCTGCTGCCCGGCCAGCCCGGCTGTCTGGTGCTGATCACGACCCGGCGCTACCTCGACCTCGACGGCGCGCTGCACCTGCCGCTGGACGTGTTCTCCCCCGGCGAGGCCGCCGAGCTGCTGTCCCGGGTGGCCGGCCGCGACCGGGTACGCGCCGACCCGACCGGTGCCCGGCGGGTCGCCGAGCAGTGCGGCCACCTGCCGCTGCTGCTCGCCCTCACCGCCCGCCGGCTGCGGGCCCGGCCCGCCTGGCAGCTCGCCGACCTCGCCGACCTGCTCGCCGCGCACGAGGAGCAGGGCAGCACGGCGGCGAGCAGCTTCGAGCTGTCGTACCAGAGCCTCCCCCCGGTGGCGCAGCGGATGTTCCGGCTGCTCGGCTCGCACCCGGGGACGGACTTCACCGCGCGGTCCGCGGCCGCGCTGGCCGGTCTGAGCGTCGAGGAGGCCGGCGTGGTGCTGGAGACACTGCTCGACGAGCACCTCCTGCAGCAGCGGACCGCGGGTCGGTACCGCTTCCACGACCTGCTCCGCAAGTACGCCGGCGACCTCCCGGACGAGTCACGCACCGAGGCGTTGGGGCGGTGCCTGACCTGGCTGCTGCACGCGGTCGACAACGCCGTGCAGACCCTGGAGCCCAACCGCCGCCGCACGTTCGAGCTGTCCACACTGGACGGTGAGGCACTGACGTTCGGCGGGCACGACGAGGCGCTCGGCTGGCTTGAGGCCGAGCGCGCCACGCTGGTCGCATCCGTGCACGCCGCCGCGGCCGCCGGGCTGACCTCGCTGTCCTGGCAGCTGCCCGCGGTGCTGCTGCGGTTCTTCTACCTGCGCAGCCACTGGGCGGACTGGCTGGCCACCCACCAGGTAGCGCTGGAGGCCGTGCGCGAGTCCGGCGACCGGCGCGGTGAGGCGACCGTCCTCAACGGACTCGGCGTGGTGTACGGCGACCTGCACCGGGCCCAGGAGGCGATCGAGTGCTGCATGGCCGCGGCCGACCTGTTCGCCGAGCTCGGCCACACCTACGGGCAGGCGTGGTGCCTCAACAACGTCGGCGTGACCCACATCGACCACGGTGACCCGGCCGCCGCCGTCGACCACCTGCGGCGGGCGATCGAGCTGTTCGGTGACAGCGGGGACCCGCAGGGCGAGGCGCTCGCCCGCAACAACCTCGGCGACGGCCTGCGGCTGCTCGGTCGCCCCGAGGAGGCGATCGACCAGCTGCGCCAAGCGCTTGCGCTGCAACAGGAGTCGGACCCGCCGGGCTCGCGCTACACCCTCGGCACCCTCGGCGACCTGTACCACGACACGGATCGCCACGAGGAGGCGGTGGACTACTACGAGCGGGCCCTGGCCCTGCACGTGGCCGTCGGCGACCGCCGCAGCGTGGGCCGGGTGCGGCACAGCCTCGGGCGCGCGCTGGCGGCGCTCGGCCGGGAGGAGGACGCGCGCGAGCAGCTACGCCAGGCACACGCGATCCTCACCGAGCTCGGCGACCCCGAGGCGGCGTCGATCCAGGGCGCCTGACCGCCGCGTTAGGTGTGGTGTCCGGGGACGTAGGTGTCGAGTAGCCCGCACATGCCGAGCCGGCCCTCCTCGGTTGGCCGCTGGAGGGCGTTGACGCGGGCGTCCCGGAGGTGGCTCGTGTCGCCCCGGGCCAGCGCGTCGAGCTGCACGCCAGTCGACTGGGCCGACCGGTACGCGCCGTCCTCCCAGCGGGTGCGCCACTGGTCCAGCAGCGGGCGCTTGAGCGCGGCCGCCGCGGCGTAGAACTCCGTCATGGCGCGCGGGCCGTGCCGCTCGACCGCGGCGCGGAGCTCCTGGAAGCCCTCGATCGCGCGGTCGCGGCGGCGGTACGCGGTGGTGACGTCGGTGCCGGGTGCGCCGCCGCCCGGCAGCGCCGACTCCGCCGCGTACCAGTCCGGGTCGGCGAGGACCTCGGGCGGAAAAGTGAGCACCGCGTCGCCCGCCTCGGGGAGGCCGGAGTTGCTCATGACGACCACGATGGTCAGGTCGGACTCGTTGACCAGCCGGTGGACCGTGCCGGGAGTGAACCACAGGACCGCCCCCGCGCGCAGCTCGTGCTCGGCGAAGCCCCGCCCGGACAGCGTCTGCACGGACCCACGCCCGCCGGTGACGACGTAGGCCTCGGTGCAGCACAGGTGGATGTGCGGGGTGCCGCCGGGCAGGCCGTCCGGGGTGACCGTGTCGTAGACGCAGAGTCGCGAGACCCCGACGCCGCCGGGCAGTGGATCACGCATCGGTACACCTCGGCGCGGCCACCTTGTCATCTGCGATGATCTCGGTGAACACTTGTCGCGGGTAGGCGGGCATGACGCCTCCAGGCACGAGGAAAGGGCTTTCCTTGTAGTCTGACGCTAGGCCCGTGGGAGCCGGGCGTCAACGGCTGGAGGTGGCATGGCAACGCTCGCCGACGTCGCTCGCCGGGCGGGGGTCTCGGCGGCGACCGTGTCACGGATCGTGAACGGCAGCCCCAAGATCGTGTCCGAGGAGCTGCGCGAGCGAGTGCTGCGCGCGGTACGGGAGCTGCAGTACGTGCCGAACGCGCACGCACAGCTGCTCGCCCGCTCGCACCGGACGACCGTCGGCGTGATCGTCCACGACGTGTCCGACCCGTACTTCGCCGAGATCACCCGCGGCCTGCAGCGGGTCGCGTCCGAGCAGGGCCGGCTGGTGATCATCTGCAACTCCTACCGCGACCCCGACCGCGAGCTGGAGTACGTCGAGCTGCTGCGGGCGCACCAGGTCGAGGCCATCATCCTGGCCGGGTCGGGCTACCACGACCCGGCGTTCACGAAGTCGCTGAACGCGAAGCTGTCCGCGTACATGGCTACGGGCGGGCGGGTGTCGGTGGTGGGCCGGCACAAGCTGGCGGGCGACGCGGTGATGCCGGCGAACGAGGAGGGCGGGTACCTGATCGGCTCGGCGGTGTTCGCCGCGGGGCACCGGCACGTCGGCGTGGTGGCCGCCCCGAAGCAGCTGACCACGACGACCGATCGCCTGGCCGGCCTGCGGCGAGCGGCCCGCGAGCATCGCCGCACGCTGCCGGCTCGCCGCGTCGAGTACGCGTCCTTCGACCGCGACGGCGGCGCGGCGGCGACCGAGGCGCTGCTGGACGCGGACCCCCGCCTGACCGCGATAGTCGCCCTGAACGACTCGATGGCCATCGGCGCGCTGTCCGTGCTGCGCGACCGCGGCCTGTCCGTGCCCGGCGACGTGTCGGTGGTGGGCTTCGACGACATGCCCATCGCCCGCGACGTCACCCCGGCCCTGACGACGGTCCGCCTGCCGCTGGTGGAGATCGGCGCCCGCGCGATCGGCCTGGCCCTCGACGCCCAGCACCCGACCCCCCGGGTCGAGGAGGTAGCCGCCACCCTCGTCCACCGCGAGTCCCTCGCCCCACCCCACGAGCCCTAACCCCTCGACCCGCGAGTCCAACACTCCGAACCCGCGAGTCCGGCATTTGTGACCCGCGGGCGGGTCAGGTGGGGAGGACGGCGTATTGGCGTAGGCAGAGGTCGGGGTAGGTGACCGGGCCGCGGGGGCCGGGGACCTTGTCGAGGTTGATGCCCGTCTCCGGGACACCCAGCATCTTGAAGCCGTCCAGCAGGCGGGTCGGGGCGTTCCAGAACACGCCCGTGCCCCCGTACACCGCCATGAACTCCTCGGCCGTCGACGCCGATCTGGTCACGATGCAAGCCGCCAGGCCGGAGGTCTCCTCATTGGACACTCGCACCGCCTCGGCGGGTGAGGGCACCGGCAGCACGGTCACCGTCGCCTCGCGGTCGGGGTCCAGGGCCCACTCGTAGCCCACCGCGTGGTCGTGCGGGGGCAGCGACAGCCGGATGTCCAGTTCGGACAGTGCGGAGCGCACCAGCGGGAGCGCCTCGTCGTACACCGCGGAGTGGATCAGCAGCAGGTTCAGCCGGTTGCACACGCCGAGCCGGTCGACGCTGCGCCGGATGACGTCCACGCCGAGCGACAGGTCCGCGTCGGCGTCCAGGTACAGCACGCCGCCGCCGTCCGCATGGGCCAGCGTGCGCACGCCCTGCTGGGCGGCCTCCAGCGCCAGCGACCGGGTCGAGTCGCCGCTACCCCGCAGGATCACCAGCGGCACCAGCGACGGCAGCCGCACGAGCGCGGACGCGGCCGCCCGGTCCGCGCGCGGCACCAGCTGGATCGCCGCCGGGTCCAGGTCCACCGCGGACAGCGCGGGCGCCACGACCGAGCGGACCAGCTCGGTGGCCGACCCCAGGGCCGCGGACCCGGTGCGCAGCACGCCGGCGTTGCGGGACTTGACCAGTTGCGACGCCACGTCGACCGTGACGTTCGGGCGGGCCTCGTAGTTGGCACCGATCACGCCCACCGGGCGCCGCCGCTCGACCAGGCGCAGGCCCCCGGGAAGCTCGCCCAGCTCGACCGACCGGGTCGCGTGCGGCGCCGACGCCAGCAGCTCCAGCGCGGACGCCATCGAGGCCAGGCGCTCGTCGGTCAGCCGGAGGCGGTCGAGCAGGCCGCGGCTCATCCCGGACCTCTCGGCGGCCTCGATGTCGACGTCGTTGGCCGAGAGGATCGCCTGCCGGGCGGCGGTCAGGTTGGCCGCCATCGCAGCCAGTGCACCGTCGATGACCTCGTCGGCCGCGCCCGCGAGCGCGGGCGCGGCCGAGTGGGCGGCCGCCGCGCACGCGGTGACCGCCTCGGCGACCGTGGAAGTGGAAGCGTCCAGCACCGACATAGGTACCAGTCTGCCTCACATCACGAGCCACCCGACCGCGAGCACCAGGCAGCCCAGGTTGATCATCATGAACGCAGCCACCCAGAACAGCCCGGGCGCGCCGGTCAGCCGGGCGAGTTGGTCGGCGTCGGAGTCCCGGGCCCGGCCACGGCGGCGCAGCCCCTGGAGGTCGCCGACCGACCGGATGCCGCCGAGCAGGAGGAACCACATGATCAGGTGCGCGAACGGCGCCTGCACCTCCACCGGCGCCCACCTCGACACGACGACCAGCACCGCGCCGGTGACCAGCACGGACAGGATCCCGAACGCGTTGCGCACCACGAGCAGCACACCGATCAGCAGCACCGCGCAGACCAGCAGCAGCTCGGTCACCCGGTCCACCCCGAGCAGCGCGGCGAACCCGAGGCCGAGCAGCGAGGGCGCGATGTAGCCGGCGAGGCCCGTGCACACCATGCCCGGCCCGTACGGCTTGCCCTTCGTGACCGTGAGCCCGGACGTGTCGGAGTGCAGCCGGATGCCCGCCAGCCGCCGCCCGACCAGCAACGCGACGAGCGCGTGGCCCGCCTCGTGCACGATCGTGATCACGTTGCGGGCCGGCCGCCACAGCCACGAGATCGCCACGACGACCAGGGCCAGACCGGCCGTGACCAGGACCATCGTCTGCGGATCACGCTCGATGCCGGCGAGCAGGTCCCTCCACACCGGACCAGCTGACCACACTCCGGGTCTGATCGCTGTTACTTCGTGACGATCTCGGCCGGCGGTCGCCAGGAGAACGGCTGGGCGAGCGACCGCAGGAACAGCGACCGCGGCACCGCGCGCAGCACCGCGTTGCGCGCCACCCGCAGCGGCGCCGGCACCAGGTGCGCCACCGTGCCGCCAAGCAGCGAGCGCCGCCACAGCTGCTGGGTCCGCGGCCGGCGCAGCTCGTCGTAGCGGCGCAGCGCCACGGCGAGGTCCGGCTCGGTGCCGGCGAGCACCGAGAGCGCCGCCGCGTCCTCCAGCGCCTGGCAGCCGCCCTGGCCGAGGTTCGGCGTCATCGCGTGCGCGGCGTCACCGACCAGCGCGACCGGGCCGTCGACGTAGGCCGGCAGCCGGGGCAGGTAGTAGATGTCGTTGCGCAGCACGTGCTCCGGGCGCGCGGCGGCGAGCACCGCCGGGATCGGGTCGCACCAGTCCCGGAACCGCCGGCGCAGCTCCGCGAGCTCGCCGTCCGGACCGTGCCCGCCGGGTGGCACGGTGGCCGTGGCGTAGCAGTAGATCCGGTCCTGCGACATCGGGAACATGCCGAACACGCCACCCGGTCCCCACGTCTCCGCCCAGGCCCGCGCGCCCGGCGCCGCCTGCGACTCCGGGCGGGGCATGACGATCCGCCACGCCGTCTGCCCGGCGTACACGGGCGGCGCGGCGTCGGGCCACAGCGAGCTCCGGACGGCGCTGCGCACGCCGTCGGCCCCGACGACGAGGTCCGCGTCCAGCTCGCCGCCGTCGTGGGAGACCACCGCCCGGTGGCCGGCGTGCCGTACCGCGCGAACCGGTACGCCGGCCATCCGGCACTCCGGCGGCACCTGGTCGAGCAGCGCGTCGAGCAGCTGGGCCCGGTGCGCGACGACAGCGGCGCCGGTGTGCCGCGTTGCGTCGGTGGTGTCGTCCATCCGCACGATCCACCGCCCACGCCAGTCCCGCAGCCCCCCGGCCACGCCGATGGGCCCGGCCCCGAGCGAGCCGGTCACCCCGACTGCCGCCAGCGCCCGGAAGGCGTTGGGCCACACCGAGATCCCCGCCCCGACCTCCGTGAAGGCGCCGGCCTGCTCGAGCACTCGCACCGTCCAGCCGCGCCGGTGCAACCCGGCCGCGGCCGCCATCCCGCCGATTCCCCCGCCGACGATCACCGCCGTTCGCTCCGCCATACCGCCTCCTCTACAATTGTAGTGAACTCTACATCCGTAGAGTGTGCACGTGGCAAGCGACCGACGCGCTCTCATCGCCGATGCGACCATCGTCACGATCGCACGCGCGGGCATGCGTGGCCTTACGCATCGCGCCGTGGACCGGGCCGCCGCCCTGCCGGAGGGCTCGACCTCCTACTACTTCCGCACCCGCGAGGCGCTGCTGTTCGCGGCGCTGGCGCGGATGGCGGAGCTGGACATCGCGGACATCGGCGAGCTGCCGGACGTGGGCGGCCTCGCGGACCTGGACGAGTTGACCGCGTTGCTGGCGGTGGTCATGCGGCGCTGGCTGACCACCGGGCGGGAGCGCACGCTCGCGCGCTACGAGCTGAGCCTGGAGTCGACGCGCCGGCCCGAGCTGCGCGCGAGGATGACCGAGTTCGGCCGCGGCTTCCGGGCGATGGCCGAGACGATGCTCGCCGCGGCCGGGGCGGGCGAGCCGCGGCGGCGGGGGCAGGCGCTGGTGGCCTACGTCGACGGGCTGCTGTTCCACCAGGTCGCCGGCGTCGGCGCGGACCGGCTGTCCGACGCCGAGCTCGAGGCGGCGTGCCGGGACATGCTGGCGACGGCCCTGCGGTGACGCATAGCGTCTGCGGTGTGGATGCCTATGAGCACATCGAGTACGCGGTCGCCGACCGGATCGCGACCGTCACCCTGAACCGACCGGAGGCACGCAACGGCTACACCGTGCGGATGGCCGACGAGCTCGCGGACGCGTTCGACCGGGCGGACCGCGACGACGACGTGCGGGTGGCCGTGCTGACCGGCGCGGGCAAGGACTTCACGGTCGGCGCGGACCTCTCCGGTGGCGGGCTGGACCCGGCGGCGTCGGACCCGGACACCTGGGACGAGCCGGCCGGCCGGTGCTCGATGCGGATCTTCGCGATGAGCAAGCCGGTGATCGCGGCGCTGCGCGGCGCGGCCGTGGGCGCCGGCTCGACGATCATCCTGCCGGCGGACTTCCGGCTGGCGTCCACGGACTCGCGGTTCGGGTTCGTGTTCGTCCGGCGCGGGCTGTACCCGGAGGGCGCGTCGACGTGGTTCCTGCCGCGGCTGGTGGGTCTCGGGCGGGCGCTGGACTGGATGGTGAGCGGCCGGGTGTTCGACGCGTCCGAGGCGCTCGCGGCCGGGCTGGTGACGTCGGTGCACGAGCCCGACGAGGTGCTGGACCGCGCGTACGAGCTGGCGCGCGAGCTGATCGTGCGGACGGCGCCGGTGTCGGTGGCGGTGACGCGGCAGCTGCTGTTCCGGATGAGCCCGCTGGACTCGCCGTTCCCGGTGCAGCGGGTGGACTCCCGCCTGATCGCGGGCTGCGCGACGAGCCCCGACGCGATGGAAGGCGTGGTGTCCTTCCTGCAACACCGCGACCCACGGTGGTCCGGCAAGCCCTCGACGGACCTCCCCGACCACCTCCCCTGGCGCACCTGACCCGCGAGTCCAACACCGGGAACCCGCGAGTCCAACACCGGGGACCCGTGAGTTCGACGTTCGGAGCGTTGGACACGCGGGTCCGGAGCGTTGGACACGCGGATCCGGCAACGTTGGACACGCGGGTCCGGAACGTTGGACACGCGGGTCCGGAGCGTTGGACACGCGGGTCCGGAACGTTGGACACGCGGGTCACGAGCGTTGGACTCGCGGGGTTAGGGCTGGAGGACCTCGTCGGTGGGGGTCTCCTCGAAGAGGGCGTCGATCTCGTGGGCGTACTTCTCCACGATCGGCTTGCGGCGGAGCTTCATCGTCGGGGTCAGCTCGTCGCCACCGGGCTCCCATGCGGTCGGCAGCAGCCGGATGCGCTTGAGCTGCTCCACCCGGGCCAGCTTCTCGTTGCCCGCCGTCACGCCGGCCAGCACCGCCGCCCGGACCTCGGGATGCGCGACCAGCTCCGCGGGCGAGGCCGACGAGATCCCGTGCCGCGCCGCGAAACCGGCCGCCGCGTCCGGGTCGAGGACCACGAGCGCGGCCACGTACGGCCGGTCGTCGCCGATCGCGACCACCTGGCCGATCAGCGACGTGGTCGACTTGATCGCGTTCTCGATGTTGGACGGCGACATGTTCTTGCCGGCCGCGTTGATGATCAGCTCCTTCTTGCGGTCGACGATCGTCACGTACCCGTCGTCGTCGATCTCCGCGACGTCGCCCGTGCGCAGCCAGCCGTCCGCGTCGACGGCCTGCGCGGTCATCTCCGGCTCGTTGCGGTATCCGCGCATCACGGTCGGCCCGCGGGTCAGCAGCTCGCCGTCCTCGGCCAGCCTGACCTCCATGCCGGGGAACGCGCGCCCGACCGTGCCGAGCTTCGTGTGGCCGGGCGTGTTGGCCGTGGTCGCTCCGCCCGTCTCGGACATGCCCCACACCTCGTAGATGCGGATGCCCAGGCCCCAGAAGAACTCCAGGATGTCCGGCGAGATCGCGGACGCGCCCGACGACGGGGCCCGGCACTCGTCGAGCCCGAGCTTCGCACGCAGCTTCGACAGGACGATCTTGTCCGCCAGCCGGTGCTCGGCCGCCAGCACGGGCGGCAGCTTGCGGCCGGCCAGCTCCGCCCGCGCCGCCCGGATGCCGGCCTGGATCGCCCACTCCGCGATCCGCCTCTTCGCACCCGACTCCGCCGCGATGCCGGCGTCGATGGCGGCCTTGATCTTCTGCCACACCCTGGGCACCGCGAACAGCGCGTGCGGGCGGGCGTCCGGCAGCGCCTCGGCCAGCTTGGTCAGGTCCGCGACGCAGGTGACCTGGATGCCGAACAGGATCGCGAAGTACTGCGCGGTGACCCGATCGGCGATGTGCGCGGCCGGCAGGTACGAGATGCCCCGGTCCCCCGGCGTCACGTCGAACACCGCCCGCGTCGCGTCGGTCTCCGCGATCACGTTGGCGTGGGTCAGCTCGACGCCCTTCGGCGGGCCGGTCGTGCCCGACGTGTAGATGATCGTCGCGAGGTCACCCGGCCCGACCGCGCGCCAGCTGGCCTCGAAGTCGAAGTCGGGCGAGCCGCGGGACTCCAGCTCCGCCAGCGACATCGCGCCCTCGGCGGGACCGTCGACGCACACGATGTGCTCGACCGACGCGGACGCCTCGCGGATCCGCGGCAGGAACCGCGCGGCGCAGAAGACAACCTTGTTGCCCGCGTTGCCGAACAGGTAGGTGATCTGCTCGGCCGAGGACGTGTTGTAGACCGAGAACGGCGCCGCGCCCAGGTGCAGCGCGGCCGTGTCGGCCAGGTGGAACTCGGGCCGGTTGGTGAGCATGAGGCCGACGGTGTCGCCCCGACCGACACCGAGGGCGGCGAGCCCGGCGGCGATCGCGCGGACCCGCTGGTCCCACTGTCGCCAGGTGACGGTCACGGCGTCGCCGGGTGTCCGGAGCACGACCGCGTCTGGTGTCTTCGCGACGAATTCCTGGAATGCCGCACATAAAGTGGGGAAGGAAAGTGCCGGGGATGCGGAGTTCATTTGCACGCTCCGTGAACAGGGCGTATACGACGTTGGGACGCTACCCCTGTTGTTGGCAGGCGATCAACGAACGTCGCCCCATCGATACGCAGCGTCAGGCGACCCGGTCGCGCCGGGCGAGCCGGCGGAAGCCCTGGTCGAGGTACACGAGCGGGTCGTGCGGGCCGGTGCGGGCGCGGACGACCTCGCCGAGCAGCAGCACGTGGTCCCCCGCCGGCATCGCGTCGACCGGCCGGCACTCGAGCCGCATGGCGACGTCGGACAGCAGCGGGACGTCCTCGTACCCGCAGTCGACCGCGATGCCGTCGAAGTCGTTCGCGGCGTCATCGGCGAACCGCTCGGCGAGCTCCTCCTGGCCGGCGCGCAACACGTGCACGGCGTAGGCGTCCGCGGAGGTGAACACCGGGCGGCAGCGGGCGTCCCGGTCGAGGCAGACGGAGACCAGCGGCGGGCGCTCGGAGACCTGGCTGACCGAGCTGGCGGTGAAGCCCCACCACCAGCCGTCCCGGTCGGCGGTCGTGACGACCGCCATCCCGGTCGGCCAGTGGGCCATCGCGTGGCGGACCGAGCAGGGGTAGACGGTGGCGGTGGTGATCATGACGCCACCGCCGGACGGGTCGGCATCGCTCGCACACCTCCGGGCAGGTGCAGGTGGGTCGCCCCGATCCGCTCCGCCTCGCGCACGGCGGAGACCGGGTCGGGGTTGCCGAACAGGACCTGGGTGGCGCCCGCGGCGAGGCCGGCGCCCAGGTGGGTCAGGTCGTGGGCGGGCGTCGCGTGGAGCACCACCGACCGCGTGCCCAGCCCCTCGGCGACCGCGCCGGCCACGGCGCGTGCCTTGAGCCGATGGTGGGTGAGCCGCTCCACGCCGGACAGCACGGCGAGCTCGTACTCGTCCCGGTCCCGCGGCTCGACGAGCAGAGCGCCGCCGGTGGCGAGCTCGGCGCAGGTGAGCAGGCCGGCCGGGCGCCCCGCGGGCGCGTCGAGCAGCAGCGTCCGCTCCAGGCCGGCGTGCGCGGTGAGCACCGGGCGGACCCGCTCGTACATGGCGCGGTCGAGCACGACCGCGCACGGCCGGACGGCGTCCAGCAGCCCGGCGAAGGTCGCTGCCGGCATCCGCGGGTTGACCGGCGCGGCCACGTTCCCGCTGCGCAGCACGGCGTGGAACGCGGCCGGGAAGTCGAGCCCGGGCGCGGCCGACACGACGACCGGCACGCCGTCGCCGCCGAGGAGCTGGCGCAGGCCGAACGCGAGCCGCGAGACGTTCCGGTCGAGCTCGGCGAAGGTGACGGTGCGGGCGCCCGCACGCAGCGCGGCGCGGTGCGGCCAGGCGGTGGCCGCGAGCCGGGGCAGCACATCGGCGGATCCGACGGGCAGGTCGGCGTGCGGGGCGCGGCGGCGTAACGGGGTGGTCATCGCGAGATCACGCCCCCAACGCCATCGGGCATGCCGACGTACAGACCGTCCGGAGACCACATCTCGTCGAACCCCTGGTCGGGCTCGTCGAGCTCCGCGGCCCGGCGCAACGCGGCGAGCAGGCTGGTGCCGTTGTGCTCGATCATGTCGTCGACGTGCCGCACGTGGACCGGGTCGTCGTCGACGACCGTGTAGTAGTGGTCGAGTGCCACCAGGGCGCCGGCTCCCTTGGGGCGCACGATCCACACGCCGCCGAGCGACGCCAGCGGGTGCGCGGCCCGCTCCTGCCGGAACCGCAGCTGCATCCGTTTCGGGTTGACCTCTCGCGCCGACACCCAGCTGCCCCGCCGGTCGCCGAACGTGCCCCAGAACCGCACGCGTTCGCCGGAGCCGCCCCAGCCGATGTGCTCGACCGCGAGCACCGAGTCGAATATGTGCGGCCAGCGGTCGGCGTTCGCGATCAGCTGGTAGATCTGCTGTGGTGGCGCGGCAACCCTGATGGTGTGCCGGGTGGTCCGAATTCTGAGCTCTGCCATGGTCGTCGCCCCCTCGGGTCGGTGAGCGCCTGCCTGTGAGTTTCCTCACCGGTTCTGGAGGGCCGGTCGAGGAAAGGTCGACGCGGAATCCATAAAGGACTCGAAGATCGGCTCGAGACCGCTTCGAGCGGGCTTCGAGCCGGCGTTCGCATGCTTGGGATTTCCCCGCCACAGCGCGCCTTCGGCGTCGAGCGGAAGGAGAGCGAGATGTCGCATCGTGCACACCACGCGATCACTCGGCAGCGGGTGCGGACTCTGCTGACCGTCGACACGGGCTCTACCGGCGCGCTATCGCCGCGGTTCCTGACGCTGGTGGTGCGGCCGTGCCACCAACAGGCGCGGCCGGCCCAGCAGGGTGCCGAGGCGCCGGCCCGGTACCCGGACCTGCCTGCCGCTAACTGACCGTCCAGGTGTCGTTGCCGTCGAGCAAGGCCTGGAGGTTGGGGGGTTTGGTGTGGGTGGCGTGGGTGGTTTGTGCTCGGGCGGCGTCGTCGTAGGTGGGTCGGGTGGTGTTGCGGAAGATTCCGGTGACGGCGTGTCCGAGGTCTTGGGTGGAGAGGCGGGAGAGGGCGAAGGCGTAGGAGGGGTCGTCGAGGGTGGTGTTGTGGTTGACGATGTCGGAGGGGTTGAGGTCGGCGGTTTTGGTGATGTCGAGTCCGTAGTCGGTGCGGATGACGGCGTGGTCGTCGTTGGTGCCGAACACGATGGGTTCCCCGTGTGTCAACGGGATGAGGCGTTGTTCTTTGTGGCCGGGTTCTTTGAGTACGTCGAAGGCGCCGTCGTTGAAGATGGGGCAGTTCTGGTAGATCTCCACGAGGGCTGATCCGCGGTGGGTGGCGGCGGCGGTGAGGATCTCGGTGAGTTGTTTGCGGTCGTTGTCCAGGGTGCGGGCGACGAAGGTGGCCTCGGCGCCCAGGGCCAGGGAGAGGGGGTTGAAGGGGTGGTCGAGGGAGCCCATGGGGGTGGATTTGGTGAGTGTGCCTTCCGCTGATGTGGGGGAGTATTGGCCTTTGGTCAGGCCGTAGATGCGGTTGTTGAACAGTAGGATCTTCAGGTTCACGTTCCGCCGCAACGCGTGGATCAGGTGGTTCCCGCCGATGGAGAGGGCGTCGCCGTCGCCGGTGACGACCCAGATGGACAGGTCGGGGCGGGTGATGGCGAGGCCGGTGGCGATCGCGGGGGCGCGGCCGTGGATGGAGTGCATGCCGTAGGTGTTCATGTAGTACGGGAACCGTGAGGAGCAGCCGATCCCGGAGACGAACACGATGTTCTCCCGCCGCAACCCCAGGGAGGGGAGGAAGGCTTGCATCGCGTTCAGCACCACGTAGTCACCACAGCCCGGGCACCACCGCACCTCCTGATCCGACTTGAAATCCTTCGCCCGCTGCGACTCATCGGTGGTGGGCACGAGGGACAGTCCACTCGGGAACCCCAGGTCGATGGTCATGCTGCCTCCGCGAGCCACGTTCCCGTCTCGTCGATGTGCCGCGTGAGCACCTCGACGAGCTCGTCCTCCATGAACGGCAGCCCCGCGACCTTCGTGTACGAGATCGCGTCCACCAGGTACCTCGCCCGCAGCAGGGTCGCGAGCTGCCCCAGGTTCATCTCCGGGACCACCACGCGGTCGTAGGAGCGCAGCACCTCACCGAGGTTGGCGGGGAACGGGTTCAGGTGCCGCAGGTGTGCCCGCGCCACGCGGTAGCCCTGGGTGCGCAACAATCGGCAGGCCGCGCCGATCGGGCCGTACGTGGAACCCCAGCCCAGCACCAGCACGCCGGCCATCCCGGACGGGTCGTCCACCACGACGTCCGGCACCACCACACCGTCCACTTTGTCCTGACGCAGCCGGACCATGCGGTCGTGGTTGTCCGGGTCGTAGGAGATGTCACCCCGCCCGTCGGCCTTCTCCAGCCCGCCGATGCGGTGTTGCAGACCCGGCGTACCCGGCAACGCCCAGTCCCGCGCGAGCGTGTCCGGGTGGCGCAGGTACGGCCAGTGCTCGCCGCTGCCGTCCGGCGCGTTGGGTTCCGTGGCGAAGGTGACCCGCAGGTCCGGCAGGTCCTCGACGTTCGGGATCAGCCACGGCTCCGAACCGTTCGCCAGCGCGCCGTCGGACAGCACGAACACCGGCGTGCGGTAGGCGAGCGCGATCCGGGCCGCCTCGAGCGCCGCGTCGAAGCAGTCACCCGGCGACCGCGGCGCCACGATCGGCACCGGCGACTCGCTGTTGCGGCCGAACATCGCCTGCAACAGGTCCGCCTGCTCGGTCTTCGTCGGCAGCCCGGTCGACGGACCACCACGCTGCACGTCGATCACCACCAACGGCAGCTCCGACATCACCGCGAGCCCGATCGTCTCCGACTTCAGCGCGATACCCGGACCGGACGTCGTGGTGACGCCCAGCGAACCGCCATAGGCCGCGCCCAACGCCGCGCCGACACCGGCGATCTCATCCTCGGCCTGCATCGTCGTGACGCCGAAGTTCTTGTGCCGGGACAACTCGTGCAGGATGTCCGACGCCGGCGTGATCGGATAACTACCGAGGAACACCGGCAACCCCGAGCACTGCCCCGCGGCCACGATCCCGTACGCCAGCGCCGTGTTCCCGGTGATCTGCCGGTACCGCCCGGGCGCGAGGTCCCGCGCCGGCCCCACCTCGTACGTCCTGGCGAACGACTCCGTGGTCTCGCCGTAGTTCCAGCCCGCCCGGAACGCCAGCACGTTCGCCTCGGCGATCTCCGGCTTGCGCGCGAACTTCTCCCGCAGGAACCGCTCCGTGCCCTCGGTCGGCCGGTGGTACATCCACGACAGCAGACCCAGCGCGAACATGTTCTTCGACCGCTCGGCGTCCTTCTTCGACAGCCCGGTCTCCTCCAGCGCGCCCCTGGTCAGCGTCGCCATCGCGATCGCGTGTACCTGGAAGGAGTCGAGGGAACCGTCCTCCAGCGGGTCGGCGGCGTAGCCGACCTTCGCGAGGTTGCGCCCGGTGAACTCGTCGGTGTTCACGATGACCGTGCCACCGGCCGCCACGTCGCCGAGGTTCGCCTTGAGCGCGGCCGGGTTCATCGCCACCAGCACGTCCGGTCGGTCGCCCGGGGTGAGGATGTCGTAGTCGGCGAAGTGGATCTGGAAGCTGGACACGCCGGGCAGGGTGCCCGCGGGTGCGCGGATCTCGGCTGGGAAGTTGGGCAGCGTCGCGAGGTCGTTGCCGAACGCCGCCGCCTCGGAGGTGAACCGGTCACCCGTCAGCTGCATACCGTCGCCCGAGTCCCCGGCGAACCGGATCACCACCCGGTCCAGCTTGACCGGCGATCTCCCGAGGCGTTCCGGCTGGGTGGTCACCGGGCCAGTGTGGGCAAGCCGAACCGCGGCGCGGACGAGTCCCGCTGGAGAGCCGCTCAGCCGCCAGTCGGGGCCTTCGGGGTGGCCTCCGTCGCTCGCTCACCGCGCTTGACCGACTCCAGCAGCATCTGCGAGACATCGCGCACCTGGACGCCGGCGCCCTTGTCCTCGCTCTGCCGCTGCACCAGGCCGTCGGTGATCATGACGCGGCAGAACGGACAGCCGGTCACGACCTCCTTCGCGTTCGTGTCCAGCGCCTCGTCGACCCGCTCCAGGTTGATCCGCTTGCCGATGTGCTCTTCCATCCACATCCGCGCGCCACCCGCGCCGCAGCACAGCGACCGGTCGGCGTGCCGCGGCATCTCGGTGAGCTCCGCGCCGGCCGCGCCGACCAGCTCACGCGGCGGCTCGTAGACCTTGTTGTGCCGGCCCAGGTAGCAGGGGTCGTGGTAGGTCACCGGCGCCCCGGCCGCCTTGTCACCGGCGGCCGGCTTGACCGGGGTCAGCCTGCCCTCGCGCACGAGCCGGTTCAGCAGCTGCGTGTGGTGCACGACCTCGTAGTGGCCGCTCGTCCCCTCGAACGCCGGGATCATGCCCTCCAGCTGCGGGTACTCGCGGCCGAGCGTGTTCATGCAGTGCGGGCACGTGGTGACGATCTTGCGCCGCACCGGCTCGCGGCCCGCGAACACGGAGTTCAGCATCTCCGCGGTCTGCTGGGCCATCATCTGGAACAGGAACTCGTTGCCCGACCGGCGCGCCGGGTCGCCGGTGCAGGTCTCCTCCTTGCCGAGCACGACGTACTTCACGCCCGCGATGTGCAGCAGCTCGGCGGTCGCGCGCACGGTCTTCTTCGCGTTGTCGTCGAACGCGCCCGCGCAGCCGATCCAGTACAGGTACTCGACGTCGTCGGCCAGCTCCCCGTCGAACACCGGGACTTCGAAGCCCAGCCCCTTCGTCCAATCGAGACGCTCGGAGTTGTTCTGGCCCCAGGGGTTGCCCTTGTTCTCCAGGTTGCGGAACAGCGTGCCCAGCTCCGAGGGGAACTCCGACTCGATCATCACCTGGTAGCGCCGCATGTCGACGATGTGGTCGACGTGCTCGATGTCCACCGGGCACTGCTCGACGCACGCGCCGCACGTGGTGCACGACCACAGCACGTCCGGGTCGATCACGCCGCCCACCTCGGCCGTGCCCACCAGCGGCCGGGTCGCCTGCGCGGGGCTGTCGACCGGGACCCGCCCCGCGCCGGACTCGGGCACGTGGTGGCCAGCCCCGTTGCCACCGGACTCGGCGAGCGCGAGCACGTCGACGCCGCTGTGGTCGGGGACGTCGGTCGGGATGTCCTTACCGCCGATGAGGTAGGGCGCCTTCGCGAACAGGTGGTCGCGCAGGTCCATGATCACGAGCTTCGGGGACAGCGGCTTGCCGGTGTTCCAGGCGGGGCACTGGCTCTGACAACGCCCGCACTCGGTGCACGTGGCGAAGTCGAGCATGCCCTTCCAGGTGAAGTCCTCGACCTTCCCGCGGCCGAACACGTCGTCGTCGTCCGGTTCCTCGAAGTCGATCGGCTTGCCGTGCGACTCCATCGGCAGCAGCGGGCCGAGGCCGTCGGGCAGCCGCTTGGTCGAGACGTTGATCGGCGCGATGAACACGTGCAGGTGCTTGGAGTGCAGGATGATGACGACGAACGAGAGCATCACGCCGATGTGCGCCAGCAGGCCGGCCGACTCGATCCACTCGTTCGTGGTCTGCCCGGCCGGCTCCAGCAGCCCTCCCACGCCGAGCGAGACCCACGCGCCGGAGTCGTACGGGAAGTTGCCCAGCGCCGCGGCCGCGCCGCGGAACAGGAACATCGTCCAGATGACGTTGAAGATCATGAACAGGATGAGCCAGGCACCGCTGGCGTGCGAGCCGTAGAACCGGGAGCCGCGCTGCTTGCGCTCGGGCGCCTGGCGGATGCGGATGATCGCGAACGCCGCGAGCGAGACCACCACCATCACCGCGATGAAGTCCTGCGCGAAGCCGAGCACGGCCCAGCGGCCGATCAACGGGATGTGGAAGTCGTGGTCGAAGAGCGTGCCGTAGGCCTCGAGGTAGACCGAGGCGAGGATGACGAAGCCCCAGAACGTGAAGAAGTGAGCCGCGCCCGGGATGGACCACTTGAGCAGCTTGCGCTGCCCGAAGACCTCGTTGACCTGTGCCCAGAGCCGGCTGCCGAGGTGGTCGAACCGGTCCACCGGCTGGCCGGCCTTGATGAGGTCGAACAGGAACTTCGCCCGACGCCCGGCGAACGCGAGCACCCCGAGGGTGATCAGCACACCGAGCATCATTCGAACGACCACGAGCACGCCTCCGCATCAGGCTCCGGCGAAGTGACGGCGTCCTTGCCAACTACCCCGCCTACCACCGCCGATTACCAGCCAGTATTTCTGATGACGGCGCGCGGCGCGCAACGGGGTGTGATATGTGCCGCTCGGTTCCTTGACCGGTCAGGTACCTATTTCCGCAGGCGTCTCCCGGCGCTTGTTCATCACATAGGCGAGCACGCCGCCGGGCAGGAACATCAGGACGCCGTACACCGCGGCCGGGATCGCCATCTCGGCGCTGTCGAGCAGGGCCGGGCTGAGCGCGATCGTGATCGCGAGCGTGCTGTTGTGGATGCCGATCTCGAACGACGAGGCCACCGCCTGCCCGCGCGGCACCTGGAAGGCGCGCGGCACGTAGTACCCGACGGTGAGGCTCGCGAGGCAGAAGATCAGCGCGACGATCCCGACGGACTGCACGTAGTCGATGACGTTGCCGCGCTCCTGGAAGACCGCGACCGCGATGACCGAGACGAGGACGACGATCGACGCGATCCGGACCGGCTGGTTGAGCCGCGCGGCGAACTCGGGCGCCCGGCGGCGGATCAGCATCCCGATGGCCACCGGAACCAGCACGATCGCGAAGACCTGCAGCATCTTGTCCGGCTGCAGCCCGATCGCGTCCTCGCCGTCCATGAACCCGTCGAGCGCGAGGTTGACCACGATCGGCAGCGTGACCACGGCGAGGATCGAGTTGATCGCGGTGAGCGTGATGTTCAGCGCCACGTCCCCGCGGGCGAGGTGGCTGAACAGGTTGGCGGTGGTGCCGCCGGGCGACGCGGCGAGCAGCATCATGCCTACGGCGAGAGCCGGGTCCAGGTCGAAGAGCAGGACGAGCCCGAGGCACAGCGCGGGCAGGACCAGGATCTGGCAGCCGAGCGCGATCACGGTCGCCCTCGGGTAGCGCGCGACACGCGTGAAGTCGGCGACGGTCAACGACAATCCGAGGCCGAGCATGATCACCACGAGCGCGATCGGCAGGAAGACCGTGGTCGCCGTCGACGAGTTCATGAGCCGGACAGTCGCAAGACTCGGACAAATTGGCAATAGCCCGGACGGCCGATGTTGCCGCCGGGCTCACCCCGCCGTCACGGCTGCGAGGTGCGGCGGGACTCGACGAGCGCCTCGATCCCGTCGAGGAGGCGGGCCAGGCCGAACTGGAAGCCGTGGTCGGGGTCGTACGCGGACTGGTAGGTCTCGCCGGCCACCGCGCCGACCCGGGCGGCGACCGGGTACTTCTCCGGGTCGAAGACCTTCTCCAGCAGCGGGCCGTAGGTCTCCCACCACTCCGCGTCGGTCACGCCGGTGTCGTGTGCGGACGACGCGGCCTCGATGGCGACGCGGGCGGCACCCTGCACGAACACGGAGACCAGGCTCACCACCGAGTCCATCTCGAGCTCGGTGAGGCCGATGCCGTCCACCGCGCGCAGGTCGTGGTCGTAGCCCGCGATGGCGTTGGGGCCCAGCGGCGGCCGGGACATGGCCATGACCTGCAACAGCCACGGGTGGCGGTGGTAGAGGTCCCAGTTGGCCCGCGCGATCCCCGCCAGCCGGTCACGCCAGCCGCCGTCGCCCGCGGCCTTGTCCTCCAGGACCTCGCCGCAGGTCGTGTCGAACATGACGTCGATCAGCTCGGCCTTGGACGGCACGTAGGTGTAGAGCGACATCGTGCCGACGCCCAGCCGCTCGGCGACCCGGCGCATCGACAGCGCGGCGAGCCCCTCGGCGTCGGCCAGCTCGATGGCCGCGGCCACGATCCGGTCCACCGTGAGACCCGGCTTCGGGCCGCGGCCCTTCGCCGGCTCGGTGCCGTCGCGCCAGAGCAGCGCCATGCTGCGGACCGGGTCGCCACGGCCGCCGTAGTGCCGGTCGGTCTGCGCGTCGTCAGATTTCTTCGCCATCGCGGCTAACATCCTAGTTTCTCCGTACGACGTACGGTATTGTCTGGACTACTCCGTACATCGTACGATATTGGAGGGCTGTTGATCACCGCTGAGGGCTTGCGCAAGCGTTATGGCGACAAGACCGCTCTCGATGGGGTGAACCTGACCGTCGCCGCGGGCACCGTGTGCGGCCTGCTCGGCCCGAACGGCGCCGGCAAGACCACGGCCGTCAGGATCCTGACCACGCTGCTGCGCGCGGACGGTGGCCGGGCCGAGGTCGCCGGCCACGACGTGGCCCGCGAGCCGGACCGGGTGCGGGCCAGCATCGGGCTGGTCGGCCAGCACGCGGCGGTCGACGAGGCGCTGTCCGGGCGGCAGAACCTCGAATTGTTCGGCAGGCTCTACCACCTGTCGAAGGCCGCGGCACGCACGCGCGCGGGCGAGCTGCTCGACCAGTTCAACCTCGCCGACACCGGGACGTTGGCGCTCGCCCGGTTCTCCGGCGGCATGCGGCGGCGGCTGGACCTGGCGGCCAGCCTGATCCTCGCGCCGCGCGTGCTGTTCCTCGACGAGCCGACCACCGGCCTCGACCCACGCGGCCGCAACGAGGTCTGGGCGGTGGTGCGCGCGCTGGTCGCCGAGGGCACGACGGTGCTGCTGACCACCCAGTATCTGGACGAGGCCGACCAGCTGGCGGATCGGATCTCGGTCGTGGACCGCGGCCGGGTCATCGCCGAGGGCACGCCGACCGAGCTGAAGTCGAGCCTCGGCGGCGACCGGCTCGACGTCGTCCTGCGCGACGTGGCGGATCTCGACCGGGCGGCGGCGGTGCTCGAACGGGTCACCGGGGCCGTGCCGGAGACCGACCCCGACACGCGCCGCGTCAGCGCCCCGGTGCGGGACCGGGTCAGTGCGCTGACCGAGGCCGCCCACGCCCTGCGGGACGGCATGGCGGCGGAGGACGCGGTGGAGGACATCGCCCTGCGGCGGCCGACCCTGGACGAGGTCTTCCTGCACCTCACGGGCCACGCGACCGAGGAGGAAGGAGGAGACGCACGCATGACCTCAAGACCGAACCAGCCCGAGCGCTCCTCAACCGCACCTCAGGGGAACGTGACGCAGACCAGCCACAAGCACGTGACCAAACAGAACCCTCCATCCCCCAAACGCAACCACACGTTTGAATTCCGGGGAGGCGGAACAGACGGGTGGATGATCACCCGCCGCGACCTGCTGCACTGGGTCCGCCAACCGGCTCCGGTCGTCGTCGGCCTGCTGTTCCCGGTGATGCTCGTGCTGATATTCGGCTACCTGTTCGGCGGCGCGATGACCGTGCCCGGCGGCGGGGACTACAAGGAGTTCCTGCTGCCCGGCATGTTCGCCATGACCATGGCCTTCGGGCTCGAGGCCACGATGGTCGCGATCAGCACGGACGTCCGGCGCGGCGTCACCGACCGCTTCCGGTCCATGCCGATGGCCCCGTCGGCAGTCGTCGTCGGCCGGTGCGGTGCGGACCTGCTCAACTCCGCCGCCGGGCTCGCCGTGATGATCGCCAGCGGCCTGCTCGTCGGCTGGCAGACGCGCGGCAGCGTGGGCGCCACGCTGGCCGCGGTCGGGCTGCTGCTCCTCCTGCGGTTCGCGTTGCTGTGGGTCGGCATCTATCTCGGGCTGGTGGTACGCAACCCCGAGGCGGTGATGGCCGTGCAGATCCTCATCTGGCCGGTCGGCTTCCTCGCGAACACGTTCGCCGCACCCGGCACGATGCCGGGCTGGTTGGGCACGATCGCGGAGTGGAATCCGTTGTCCTCGACGGTGGCCGCGGCACGCGAGCTGTTCGGCAACCCGGGATGGGGAGGAGACTCATGGATCGCGCAGCACGCGACGCTGATGGCCGTGGTGTGGCCGCTGGTGCTCGTGGCGATCTTCTTCCCGCTGTCGGTGCGCCGCTACCAGAGGCTGGGCCGGTGACCGAGCCGCCGACCTGGACACCGGCCGACCCACCCCGGCACGGGCGGCTCGGCGGGGTGCCCATCGCGGACGCGCTGCCGGGCCTGCTCGACGACACCACATCCTGGTCGGCCGCCGCCCGCGAGGCCCTGCACCTGGTGGCCCGCGGCCGGCTGCGCCCGGCCGTGACCGAGGCGGGACACGACGCGTGGCGGGTGGGCCCGCTCGAACCGTCCGATGTGGACCGTCTGCACCGGCTGGCGGGTGCGGAGGTGGCGCTCGTGCGGTCGTTCTACGACGCGGTCGCCGACGTCCTCGCCCGCGACGCGGACGGCCCGGCGTACCTCGGGATGCCCCCGCGGCGGGTGCCCGGGCTGCGAGCGTGGGCGGACGGGCTGGCCCGGCACACGAGGGTGTCGCTGCGGCTCGAGGTGCCCGGCGGCGACTTCGAGACGGGCTCCTTCACCGCCGTGGTCCAGGTGCACGACGCCACCACGGGCACCACGGTCCTCGACGCCGACCGGCTCTGGGCCGGGGAGGGAACCGACGAGCGGGCCCGGCTCGACGCGATGGTCGCCGTCCGGCACGCGGCCCGGATCTGGCCGCCGCTCGCCCGGCTGCTCGACCTCGCCGTCCCGGACCGCGTCGTGCTCGGCGACGACGAGGTGCTCGACCTGCTCGGCCCGGGCGGCGCCACGCTGCGCGAGGCCGGCATCGACGTGCACTGGCCGCGGGAGCTGACCCGGGACGTCACCGTACGGGCCGCGGTGGACGGCCCGGACGCGCCCGGCACGTTCGGCGCCGAGACACTGCTCGACTTCCGCTGGCAGCTGGCCACGGCGGGCGAGGTGCTCACCGACGAGGAGCTGGACCGCCTGGCCGAGGCCCAGCGCCCGGTCGTGCGGTTGCGCGGCCGGTGGACGCTCGTCGAGCCGGGCCTCGCCCGCAGGGCACGCGAGCGGATCCTCAAGCCCCTCCCCGCGATCGAGGCGCTTGGTGCCGCCCTGACCGGCACCGCCCGCGTCGACGGCGAGTGGGTCCCGGTCGCCCCGAGCCCACCGCTCGAACGGCTCCGCGAGCGGCTCGCCGAGACCCCGGTGCCGCAACCGGACGCGCTCGCCGCGACGCTGCGCGACTACCAGCTGCGTGGCCTGCGCTGGCTCGCCCGGATGACCGACCTCGGCCTCGGCGGCTGCCTCGCCGACGACATGGGCCTGGGCAAGACGATCACGGTGATCGCCCTGCACCTGCACCGCGCGGCGACGACGAGGGCCGGTCCGACGCTCGTCGTCTGCCCGGCTTCGCTGCTCGGCAACTGGGAGCGCGAGATCCACCGCTTCGCGCCCGGCGTGCCGGTCAGCCGGTTCCACGGCACCCAACGGGAACTGGCGGACGAGGGCTTCGTGCTCACCACCTACGGCACCATGCGCGTCGACGCCGACCGGCTCGGCGGGGCGCACTGGGATCTCGTCGTGGCCGACGAGGCGCAGCACGTGAAGAACCCGCGCTCGGACACCGCGAAGGCACTGCGCCGGATTCCCGCCACCGCTCGCGTCGCGCTGACCGGTACGCCGGTCGAGAACGACCTGACCGACCTGTGGGCCATCCTCGACTGGACCACGCCGGGCCTGCTCGGCTCGCTCGCCATGTTCCGTTCCCGGTGGGCGCGGCCCGTCGAGGCGGGCGAGAACGCCGAGCGGCTGTCCCGCCTCGTACGCCCGTTCCTGTTGCGGCGCCGCAAGACCGACCCCGGCATCGCACCGGAGCTGCCGCCGAAGACCGAGACGGACCAGCCGGTGGCGCTGACCCGCGAACAGGCCGGGCTCTACGCGGCGGTGGTGCGCGAGACGATGGCGGAGATCCGCGCGGCCGAGGGCATGCAGCGTCGCGGGCTGGTGCTCAAGCTCCTCACCGGACTCAAGCAGGTCTGCAACCATCCGGCCCAGTACCTCGGCGAGCCCGGCCCGCTCGCCGGCCGGTCCGGCAAGCTGGAGCTGCTCGACGAGCTGGTCGACACGATCCGCGCGGAGGACGGCGGCCTGCTCGTGTTCACCCAGTACGTCACGATGGCCCGGCTGCTGGAGACCCACCTCGCCGGCCGCGGCGTCGAGACCCTGGTGCTGCACGGCGGCACCCCGGTCGCCCGGCGCGAGGAGCTGGTCGCGCGGTTCCAGGACAGCGCCGCGCCGCCGGTGTTCCTGCTGTCCCTCAAGGCCGCCGGCACCGGGCTGAACCTGACCCGCGCCGACCACGTCGTGCACTACGACCGGTGGTGGAACCCGGCCGTCGAGGCCCAGGCCACCGACCGGGCACACCGCATCGGGCAGCAGCGGCCGGTCCAGGTGCACCGGCTCATCACGGAGGGCACCGTGGAGGACCGGATCGCCGCCCTGCTGGAGTCCAAGAAGGACATCGCCGAGGCCGTGCTCGGCAGCCAGGACGGTGACGACCTCGCCGAGCTGACCGAGCTGACCGACGCCGAGCTCGCCGAGCTGGTGGAACTGCGGGGTACGCCGTGACGGTGACCGACCGTGAGCGGAGCGACGGAGCGTTGCGACGCAGCGTTCGCGAGCCTGGAAGGACGCCTTCCGGACACTCGACGCCCGGAAGGACGCCTTCCGGGCATTGGCGGCCAGCCATGAGAGACGGCGAGTAGCGGAGGAGCCATGAACACCGCGTTGGGATTTCCGGCCTTTCCGGCGAGCCGGCGGCGGGGCCGGTTCGCCCGAACCTGGTGGGGCCGGGCGTGGCTGCAGGCCCTGGAGGACACCGCGCTCGACCAGGACCTGCTCAAGCACGGCCGCCGCTACGCCGTCGCCGGGCGGGTCGGGCCGATCACGGTCAGCCCCGGCCGGATCGCCGCTCAGGTCTACGACGAGGGCGACGCCGTGCACCACACCGTGGTGTTCGTCGAGCGGCTCTCCGACGAGCAGTGGCGCCGGTTCCTCGACGAGGTCGCCGCGAAGGCCGGCCACCTCGCCGCGCTGCTGGACCGGGACATGCCGCACGACCTGGTGGCCGCAGCCGCGGACGCCGACGTGCCGCTGCTGCCCGGCATCGGCGACCTGCAGCCCGAGTGCGACTGCCCTGAGTTCTCGCTGTCCTGCGTGCACGCGACGGCGCTGTGCTTCCAGGCGGCCTGGCTGCTCGACGCCGACCCGTTCCTGCTGCTCCTGCTGCGCGGCCGGGGACAGCGCGAGGTACTTGCCGAGATCGGCCGACGAAGCACACCCGCCCCGCACGTGTCAACCCACGAGCCGCCGGCATCGTCAACGCCACAGCCGCTGCCACCCAGGGAGGTCCCGGCCGAGCCACCGCCGCCGCTGGCGGTCCCGCCGGCGCCCGGGGTCGATCCCGACGCACTCGCCGCGGCCGCCGCGCGGGCCGCCCGGCGCGCCCGCGACCTGCTGGTCCGCGATGAGTCGGGTGCGGAGAGTGAGGTGGCCGCAGCGCTCGGCAAGCTGCTGCGTGACTGAGGCCTGGCACTGCCCGTGACCGCCCGATCCCGATCCGTACTCGTGAGTTATTCCGGGAACACTGGGAAAAACCGTGAATCACCTTTGCAAAGCGGGCTTTCACCTGGTATGCGCCCGCCACAACGGCAGGTCGGCGGGTGGTTCCAGACCTGCGCGGGGTGGTGTGGCCCACGCGCCAGGTGCCAGGATTCGAACTGTGCCGGGTTCCCCCCGGCGGGCCGTGCCGAACGAATCCCCCGAGACATCCCGTCTGGCACGGATCGGCGATGACGCTGCC
This sequence comes from Actinophytocola sp., assembly GCF_050699935.1. Lineage (NCBI taxonomy): Bacteria > Bacillati > Actinomycetota > Actinomycetes > Pseudonocardiales > Pseudonocardiaceae > Actinophytocola > Actinophytocola sp. The sequence continues at coordinate 39,959 of NZ_JBOHGB010000016.1, read as the reverse complement.
GCGAGGCGCTCGCCGACGCGGCCAGCCGAGCAGAAAGGTGCCGCATGACCTGGGCAAGACACCCCAGTCCGACGATCGAGCAAGGCCGCTTCGCCGAGGCACGGGCGAGCGAGAGGATCCACTACGCGGTACAGAACCGCAAGGCAGCGCGCACCGTCGCCATCCACTCGTCCGACGCGCAGGACTGCGCGAACCTGCTCGCCATGCTCGGACTGGACTCCCTGGACGACCCCCCTCAGTCCACAACGGACTGATCTGGTTCAGGCAGTCGACGAGCACTATTCAAGACACTCCGGATCAGCAGCACCCGGGCACGCCGCGGGCCTGTTTTGAATAGTGCTCGAATACTCGACCACGCCGTCCACCGTGGACGAGCACAGCTCGCCTCGGACGACGAGTACCTCCAGGTGTGCCGCCGTTTCCCCGGTCGCGAGCGTCTGGTTGAACAGGTCGAGGTCGTCGAACCGGCGGTGCCGGCGGGTCCAGCCGAGCCGGCGCGCCGCGTCGAACGCGGTGCCGGCCCCGTCGCGCACCGCCGCGAGTGTCTCGGCGAGACGGTTCTCGTGGTGGGCGAGCAGCTCGTCGACCCGGGCGTGCACGCTCGGCGCGACCGGGCCGTGGGCCGGTAGCAGCCGCAGGTCCGGGTACGAGCGGACCAGCCGCAGGCTCTCCAGGTAGTCGCCCAGCGGCAGCTTCGCGGGCACGGGCTCGAACCCGATCGACGGCGTGATGTGCGGCAGCACGTGGTCGCCCGCGAACAGCACGCCTGCCTGCTCGTCCACGAACACGACGTGCCCCTGGGTGTGCCCGGGCGTGGGCAGCGCGATCAGCCTGCGGTCGCCCAGGTCGAGCTTGGTCGTGCCCTCCAGCCACTCGTCGGGCGGCTCATAGGCCTCGCGCCTCTCGTTCTCGTCCTGCTTGCCGTACACGTCGCGCCACTGGTCGATGAGCACGTGCGCGCCCCAGCGGACCATCTCCGCGACCTTCTCCCGCCCCCGGCCGGACAGCACGGTGTTCATCGACGGCTGCTCCCCGATGCCCAGCGCGATCTTCGCGCCGAAGGTCCGGCGCAGCGTGACGGCCATCGTGAAGTGGTCGCGGTGGATGTGGGTGACCAGGAACCGCTGGATGTCGCCGAGGTCGTGGCCGAGCGTGCCGAGCGCGTCTTCGAGCTGCTCGCGGGCCACGTCGAGGGCCCAGCCGGAGTCGACGAGCACGAGGCCGTCCGCGCTCTCGATCGCGTACACGTTCACCGCGCGCAGCCCATCGGTCGGCAGCGGCAGCGGGATGCGGTGGACGCCGGGTGCGACCTCGAACGCCCCCGGGTCGCTCCAGACGTACTTCGACATGCTGGGTTCCCTCGTCGTCGGTCCGTTGAACCGACGTTACGTCCCCGGACGACGCTACGGCGCGTTCACTTGCTCACACCGCGAGTCCCCACGCCCGCACGCGAGTCCGCGCTCCCGACGGCGAGTCCCCCGCTCGCGCCGGTGCGAACGGGGGACTCGCGTGCGAGAACGGGGACTCGCGGGTTATGCCGGGACCATCCCGTGTGGGTCGAGCACGAACTTCTTCGCCGCGCCGCGGTCGAAGTCCTGGTACCCGGTGGGTGCCTCGTCGAGCTTGACCTTCGCGGCGTTGACCGCCTTGGCGATCTGCGCCTTGTCGCTCAGGATCAAGTTCATCAGCAGCCGGTTGTACCGCTTCACCGGGCACTGGCCCGTGGTGAACTGGTGCGACTTCGCCCAGCCGAGACCGATCCGCACGCCGAGCTGGCCGACCTTGGCGTTCTCGTCGACCCCGCCCGGGTCGCCGGTCACGTACAGGCCGGGGATGCCCAGCGACGCGCCCGCCCGGGCGATCGTCATGATGTCGTTCAGCACGGTCGCCGGCTGCTCGCCGGCGCCGGCACCGTGGCCGCGCGCCTCGAAGCCGACCGCGTCCACCGCGGCGTCGACGACCGGCTCACCGACGACCTGCTCGATCAGGTCGGGCAGCTCGGCGTCCCGGGTCAGGTCGACCGTCTCGCAGCCGAAGCTGCGAGCCTGCTCGAGCCGCTCGGGGATCATGTCGCCGACGACCACGGCGGAGGCGCCGAGCAGCTGGGCCGCGTGCGCGGCGGCGAGGCCGACCGGGCCCGCGCCGGCCACGTACACCGTCGAGCCCGTGGTCACGCCCGCCGTGAAGGCGCCGTGGTAGCCGGTCGGGAAGATGTCCGACAGCATCGTGAGGTCGAGGATCTTCTCGAGCGCCTGGTCGCGGTCGGGGAACTTCAGCAGGTTGAAGTCGGCGTAGGGCACCATCACGTACTCGGCCTGGCCACCGATCCAGCCGCCCATGTCGACGTACCCGTACGCCGCGCCCGGGCGCGCCGGGTTCACGTTGAGGCAGATGCCCGTCTTGCCCTCGTTGCACATCCGGCACCGCCCGCAGGCGATGTTGAAGGGCACCGAGCAGATGTCACCGGCCTTGTGGAACAGCACGTCGTCGCCCGTCTCCACGATCTCGCCGGTGACCTCGTGGCCGAGCGTCTGACCGACCGGAGCCGTCGTGCGGCCGCGCACCATGTGCTGGTCGCTGCCGCAGATGTTGGTGGTGACGATCTTCAGGATGGCGGCGTGCGGCGCCCGCCGGTCCATCCCCAGCCCCCTCACGACGTCATTGGGCAGCTCCAGCTTGGGATAGTCGATCGCCTCGACGCTGACCTTGCCGGGGCCCTGGTAGACGACTACGCGGTTTCCTGTCATCTCACTCACCTTTCCCTTTTCACACAACGAAAGTACGAGGCGAGCGGACCGCGACGTAACTGCCTGACCGGGCAGCTACCGACCTACCCGAATGGTCAGGTATGCCTGGAAGGACGCCTTCCGGGCGCTGAACGTCCGGAAGGCGTCCTTCCAAGCGGTACTAAAGGATGCCGAGCTTGGTGGCGGCGTAGACGACCTCCGCACGGTGGTGCACGGCGAGCTTGCGCATGATGCCCCGGACGTGGAATTTCACCGTGCTGTCGCTGATCAGCGCCGCCTTGCCGATCTCGCGGTTGGTCAGTCCCCGCGCGAGCAGCCGGACGATCTCCAGCTCGCGCGGCGTCAGCCGTGGTTGTCCATCCTGTTCGGACAGGGAGTGGACCATGAGCGAGCCGTCGCGGACCTTGCGGATGATCTTCAGCAGGTCGACCACGTCGACGTCCTTGAGGACATATCCCTTGGCGCCGCGGCGGAGCGCGTCGAGCACGAGGGTCTGGTCGTGGAACGTGGTTAGCACGATCACGCCCACCTTCGGGTGACGCGCCACGATGTCGCCGCACAGCTCGAGCCCGGTCGCCGGGCCCGCCTCGCTGAGCTTGAGGTCGAGCAGCACCACGTCCGGCCGGGTCGCGGCGATCGTCGTCAGCGCCTCCGCGGGGCGCGCCGCGTGGCCGACGACCGCGATGTCGCTCTCCAGCTCCAGGATCGAGCGGAGCCCCTCCCTCACGATGGTGTGGTCGTCGACGATCACCACCCGGATGCGGTCAGCCATCGCGATCGACCAGGCCGTCCACCGGGCCGTCCGAACCGTCCACGGGTACGTCCACCCGGACCCGGACGCCACCGCCCCGGCGCGGCAGCACCCGCGCGGTCCCGTCCAGCTCGCGGGCTCGCTCGCGGATGTTGCCCAGCCCGCCGGGCGCGGCGGCGCGGATCAGCCGGCGCTGGATGGCGCGCGGGTCGCCGGTACCGTCGTCGGCGACGGTCAGCGTCACCGCGCCCGGGCGGTAGGTCAGCGCCACCCAGATGCTCCGCGCGGCCGCGTGCCGGGCCACGTTGAACATCGCCTCCTGCGCGATGTGGAAGAGCGCGTGCTGGGTGGCGAGGGAGAGCGTGACCGGCTCGCCGCGCACCCGGAACCGCACGCGCAGCGGGGTGATCGCCCGGAACTCGTGCACCAGGTCGAGCAGCACGCCACGCATGCCGCTGTGCTGGGTGTCGAGCTCGGACAGCTCGAAGATCGCCGCACGCATCTGGGTGAGCGCCGAGCGGGCGAGCTCCTTGGTCACCGCCACCTGGCGGCCGACCGGCGAGGACGGCTCCTGCTTGCGGCACCACTCCAGGTTCATCCCGATACTGATCAGGTGCTGGGCGACGCTGTCGTGCAGCTCGCGGGCGATGCGGTGGCGCTCCTGGCTGATCAGCTGCCGCTGCCCGGCCTCGCCGAGCCGGCGGTGGGCGACCTCGAGCTGGCGGTTGCGCTCCTCCAGCTCGCGGGTGCGCCGGCCGGCCTCCTGGTACAGGCAGGCGTTCTCGAGCGCGACCGCGAGCTGGTTGGCGACGGTCTGCAGGATCGCCACGTCGCTCTCGTCGAACTCGCCGGGCAGCTCCACCAGCAGCGAGCCGGTGCACTCGCCGTCGAGCAGCACCGGTACGCCGACCAGGCCGGCCGTGGTGACCGGGCGGGCCTCCACACGAGTACGGCTGGCCAGCCCGGCGAAGCCGTCGGGCACGACGCCCCGGCGGAACTCCGGGCGCGCCACCAGCGTCAGCGACACCGCGGGCGCGCCGAAGTGCCTGGCCAGCGCGGCGACGACCGCGTCGCACAGGGCGTCGGGCCCGCTGGTCGTCGTGCACAGGGCGGCCGAGATCGCCCGCAGCGCCTCGACGGCCCGGTCCAGCCCGTGGCTCTTGCGCCGCCACTCCGCGTAGAAGGACTGCTTGGACGACCGTGCCCCGGTGAGCCGCTCGAGCCAGGGGTCAGAGCGCGGCAAGGCAGATCCGCTCGACATCCTCCTTGCTCACCGCCCTCGGGTTGGTCGTGATGTACGCGTCGTTCAGGGCGTTCTCCGCGAACCGGCCGAGGTGCTCGCGGCGCACGCCGACCTGGGCCAGGCCCGGCGGGATGCCGACCTTCTCCCGCAGCCGCTGCACGGTCGCGATCGACGCCTCGGCCGCCTCCATCGGCGTCAGCCGGGCGGTCTCCACGCCCATCGCGCCCGCGACGCCGACGAACCGCTCGGGGCAGGTGGCCGCGTTGAAACGCATCACGTGCGGCAGCAGGATCGCGTTGAGCAGGCCGTGCGGCAGCTCCAGGTAGCCGCCGATCTGGTGGGCGATCGCGTGCGTGGCGCCGAGCAGCGCGTTGGTGAACGCGATGCCGGCCTGCAGGCTCGCCCGGGCGATGCCCTCGCGGGCACGCAGGTCGGCCGGGTCGTCGATGGTCGCCAGCAGGTGCTCGAGGACGCCGCGGATCGCGGCGAGCGCGTGACCGTCGGACAGGAAGCTCGCGGCCTTGGACACGTACGCCTCGATGCCGTGGCTCAGCGCGTCGAGCGCGGTGTGCGCGGAGAGCTCCGGCGACATCGTGGTGAGCAGGCTGGGGTCGGTGACCGAGATGTCCGGCACGAGCGCGCGGCCGGCGATCGTGGCCTTGAGCCGGCGACGGGTGTCGGTGATGACACAGAACTGGGAGACGTCCGCGCCGGAGCCGCCGGTGCTGGGCACCATCACCATCGGCGGGATCGGCTTGGCGACCGTGTCGATGCCCTCGTAGTCGAGGATGTGCCCGCCGTTGCCGGACAGCACGGCGATGGCCTTGGCCGCGTCGATCGGGCTGCCGCCGCCGATGGCCACGAGCACGTCGCAGCCGCTGTCCCGGTAACTGCCGAACCCGGCCTCGACCTCACGGTCCTTCGGGTTCGGGGTGACGCCGGACCAGACCTGCCAGGACAACCCGGCATCCTTCAGGTGGGGCATGGCCCGGTCGACCCAGCCCGCCTCGAGCACGCCCGGGTCGGTGACGACGAGCGCGCGGGAACCGCCGGCCCGCCGGACCGCAGCACCGACCTCGGCCAGGCTGCCGACGCCGAAGATGGTCTCCGGAATGAGGAACTTCTCCAGTTTGCCGCGCTGCTCCATCGGCTCCCACCTCGCCGCCAGCGTAATCGCAAAGCCAGGAAGGACGCCATCCTGTCACTGAGCGTCTGGAAGGCGTCCTTCCTGGCATTTTGGTCCAGACCTCTTGACGACAGGTGGTCTAGACCACATAGTTGAGGTCGTATCTCTCCACCCTGCATCCCTGAGGAGAACCATGTCCGGCATCCGATGGCGTCTGCCGGTGCTCGTGGCGGTCCTCGCCACGACGATCGGCCTGGTCGCCGCTCCCGCCCACGGCGCGAGTCCCGAACCCAGCCCCGGCGGGTCGGCAGCGAAGATCAACCTCGGCTACTTCGTCCAGTGGGGCGTCTACCAGCGCAACTACCATGTGAAGAACATCGAGACCTCCGGCTCGGCCGACAAGCTGACCCACATCAACTACGCGTTCGGCAACGTGACGAACGGGCAGTGCGCGATCGGGGACGCGTACGCCGACTACGACAGGTTCTACGACGCCGCGTCCAGCGTGGACGGCACGGCGGACACCTGGGACCCCGGCGCGCTGCGGGGCAACTTCAACCAGCTGCGCAAGCTCAAGGCCATGCACCCGGGCCTGAAGGTGCTGTTCTCCTTCGGCGGCTGGACCTGGTCGGGCGGGTTCGGGCAGGCGGCGCAGAACCCGGCCGCGTTCGCCGAGTCCTGCTACGACCTGGTCGAGGACCCGCGCTGGGCGGACGTGTTCGACGGCATCGACATCGACTGGGAGTACCCGAACGCCTGCGGCCTGACGTGTGACACCAGCGGCCCGGACGCGTTCGGAGCACTGATGGGCGCGCTGCGGTCCCGGTTCGGCGCGGACAACCTGGTGACCGCGGCGATCACCGCGGACGGCTCGGACGGCGGCAAGCTCGACGCGGCGAACTACGGCGCGGCCGCGCAGCACGTCGACTGGTACAACGTGATGACCTACGACTACTTCGGCGCGTTCGACGCGGACGGTCCCACGGCCCCGCACTCGCCGCTCACGGCCTACGACGGGATCCCGGCGGCCGGCTTCAACTCCGACGCGGCGATCCAGAAGCTCAAGGGCAAGGGCGTGCCGGCTTCGAAGCTGTTGCTGGGCATCGGTTTCTACGGCCGCGGCTGGGCCGGCGTGACGCAGGCGGAGCCGGGCGGCGCGGCCACGGGCGCGGCGCCGGGCACGTACGAGGCGGGCATCGAGGACTACAAGGTACTCAAGACCCGCTGCCCGGCGACGGGCACGATCGCGGGCACGGCGTACGCGTACTGCGGCGACCAGTGGTGGAGCTACGACACGCCGTCGACGATCGGCGGCAAGATGGGCTACGCCAACGAGCAGGGCCTGGGCGGCGCCTTCTTCTGGGAGCTCTCCGGCGACACGGCGAACGGCGAGCTGATCACCGCGATGGCGAGCGGCCTCGGCTGACCTCCGTCGTGCTCTGAATGCCGCATTCGAGACGGCCGAACGTCTCGAATGCGGCATTCGAGACTGCCCCCCTCCCGAGTCGTGTGTTAGGTTCGCCTAACCTAACCCTGGGCTGGCGAGGAGCGATGGCACCCAAGTACGAATCAAGCCGAGCGCTTCGCAACCGCACCTCAGGGGACAGTGACGCAACCCAGCCACAAGTACGCGCCCAGACAGAACCTCCGCCCCCCAACGCAACCGACACATTGAATTCCGGGGAGGCGGGACTGCCGCTCACCGGCGCGCAGGCCGGCGTCTGGTACGCACAGCAGGTAGAGCCGGACACCACGGCATTCAACATCGCGTTGTACCTGGACATCCGGGGCGCGGTCGACCTCGACCGGCTGGCCGCGGCGATCGCGACGGCGGTGGCCGAGGCCGAGTGCCTGCACGTGTGCTTCGAGACACGGTTCGACGACGCCCCGCGGCAGCACCCCGGGCCGCCGGGCGAGATCTCCGTGCCGCTGCTGGACTTCCGCTCGGTGGCCGACCCGGAGGCCGCCGCGCTCGCCTGGGCCTTCGAGGACCGCGCCCGACCGATCGACCTCACCCGGGGCCCGCTGTTCCGGCACGCGCTGCTGCGGGTCGGCGACGACCGGGTGTGGTGGCACCAGCGGTACCACCACATCGTCATCGACGGGGTGGGCGTCACGCTCCTGGCGCGGCGCGCGGCGCAGCGCTACGCCGGCACCGGTCCGCCGGCGGTGGACTGGCCGCTGGCCCGGCTCACCGCGGCCGACGAGGCATACCGCGCGAGCCCGCGGTACGCCGTGGACCGCGCGTACTGGCTGGCCCGGTTCGCCGAAGCGCCGGAGCCGGCCCGACTGCTGGACCGGGCGAGCGCGCCGGTCGACCGGATCGAGCGCCGCCGGTCCACACTGGACGGTGAGCGGGCCGCGCGGCTGCGCGCGTACGCCGAGCGGGCCGGGACGCGGCTGTCGCGGGTGCTGATCGCGGCGGTCGCGGGCTACACGCACCGGGTGACCGGTGCCGCCGACGTCGTGCTGGGGCTGCCGGTGACCGGGCGGGCCGGGGTGGCCCAGCGGACCGTGCCGGGCATGGTGTCCAACGTCCTGCCGCTGCGGGTGCGAGTCCCGGCACGGGGCACGCTCGGGGACGTGGTCGCCACCGCGGCGGACGAGGTGTGGGAGGTCGTGGCGCACAGCCGGTTCCGTGCCGAGGAGCTGGCGCGCGAGCTCGGCGTGGCCGACGGCGTCGCGGGGCTCGCCGGCCCGGCGGTGAACGTCATCGGCTACGCGTCCGACCTCTGGTTCGGCACGGCCACCACGACCATGCACGACGTGTGGCCGGGACCGGTGCCCGACCTTACGGTCAACGTCTTCGAACACCCCGGCGGCGCGTTCCTGCTCGACCTGGACGCGGACGCATCGGTGTGCGGGCAGGCGGAGCTCGCCACGCACGAGGCCGGCCTGCACGCCATGCTGGACGCGATCGTGACCACACCGGACGCGCGGCTGACCGACGTGGCCCTGGTGCCGGACATGGCCCCGCTGCTGGCCTTCGGGACCTCCCCGCGCGAGACGGACGACCTCACGTGGCCGGCGCTGGTCGAGCGGCAGGCGCGCCGCACGCCGGACGCGGTGGCGCTGGTGTGCGAGGACGAGGCGCTGACCTACGCGGAGCTGAACACGGCGGCGAACCGGCTCGCGCGGCGGCTGATCGCGCGCGGCGTGGCCCCCGAGGACGTCGTGGGCGTGGCGCTGCCCCGCTCGACCGACCTCGTCGTGGCGCTGCTGGCGGTCATGAAGGCGGGGGCGGCCTACCTGCCGCTGGACCCCGACGACCCGGCGGAGCGGCTCACCTACCTGACCTCCGACGCGGGCGCCCGGTTCGTGCTCACCCCGGCCGACCTCGACGCCGACCTCTCCGCCCTCGATCCGTCCGATGTGGACGTCACGGTGCCGTTGCGGGGGGCGGCATACGTGATCTACACGTCGGGGTCGACCGGCCGGCCGAAGGGCGTCGTGGTTCCGCACGACGGCATCGGCAGCCTGGTCGCGACCGCGGTGGACCGCCTCGGGGTCACCGCGTCGAGCCGCGTGCTCCAGTTCGCGTCGGCCGGCTTCGACGTGGCCGTGTGGGACCTGTGCATGGCGCTGGGCACCGGCGCGCGCGTGGTGCTGGTGCCCGAGCACCGGCGCGTCGCCGGGCCGGAGCTGACGGACTACCTCGCCGAGCAGGGCGTGACGCACATGATCCTGCCGCCGTCGCTGGTGGCCGCGCTGCCGCCGGAGTGTCGGCTGCCCGCGGGCGGGGTGCTCGTGGTCGGTACCGAGGCGGTGCCGGCCGAGCTGGTGGCGCGCTGGTCGTCGACGATGCGGGTGGTGGTCGCGTACGGGCTGACCGAGGCGACGGTGAACTCCACGCTGTGGCCGGCCGCCCCCGGCTGGGACGGTCCGGTGCCCATCGGCGGGCCGGACCCGAACACGCGGCTCTACGTGCTCGACCACGCACTGCGGCCGGTCGGCGTCGGGGTGACCGGCGAGCTGTACGTCGGCGGTCGCGGCCTCGCGCGCGGCTACCGGGGCCGGCCCGGCCTGACCGCGTCGCGGTTCGTCGCCGACCCGTTCGGCGAGCCCGGGACGCGGATGTACCGGACGGGTGACCGGGTGCGCTGGCGCGCGGTGCCGATGCTCGACCCCGCAAGCAGGTCTTCGGACGGGAACCTCGAGTTCCTGGGCCGGTCGGACAGCCAGGTCAAGATCCGCGGGCACCGGGTGGAGCCGGGCGAGGTGGAGAGCGTGCTGCTGCGCCACCCCGAGGTCGGCCAGGCGGCGGTGGTCGCCCGGCCGGACCAGCGCGGCGGGCTGCGGCTGGTGGCCTACGTCGTAGGGCCCGCCGAGGGACTGCGCGAATACACGGGCGAGCATCTGCCGGAGTACCTCGTGCCGTCCGCGGTGGTCGCCGTGGACGGTCGACTTCCGTTGACGCCCAACGGAAAGCTCGACATCCGCGCGCTGCCGGAGCCGGACTGGGCCGGGCTCGCCGGGGACACGGCACCGGGCACCGACGCCGAGCGGGAGCTGGCCGGGGCGTTCGCGAGCGTGCTCGGCCTGCCGTCGGTCGGCGTGCACGACAGCTTCTTCGCCCTCGGCGGCGACAGCATCGTGGCGATCCAGCTGGTGAGCCGGGCCCGCGCGGCCGGCCTGCTGATCACCCCGCGCGACGTGTTCCGCCACCGCACGGTCGCCGCGCTGGCCGCGACCGCGCAACCCCTGACCACCCGGCACGGCGAGGACGGCACCGGCATCGGGGTCGTGCCGGCGACGCCCATCATCGGCTGGCTGCGCGTCCTCGGTTGCCCTGTCGACGGCTTCCACCAGTCGATGGTGCTGCCCGTCCCCGACCTCCCCGACTTCACTGCCGACCGCCTCGCGGCGATCCTCCAGCGGCTGGTCGACCACCACGACCTGCTGCGCGCCCGGCTCACTCCCGAGTGGACACTCGAGGTCCCGCCACCCGGCCCCGCCGACGCCGACCTGCTCGACCGGGCGGAGGCCGGCGCGGACCCAGTGCTCGCGCGGCGGCGTGCGGTCGCCCGGCTCGCGCCCGCCGAGGGGCGGATGCTGCGCGCGGTGTGGTTCGCGGACGACCGGCGGCTGCTGTTCGTCGCGCACCACCTCGTGGTGGACGGCGTGTCCTGGCGGATCCTGGCCGAGGATCTCGCGCGCCTCGCGGCCGGGGAGGAACCCCTACCGGTCGGCACGTCGTTCCGTGCCTGGGCCGCCGGCCTGCTCGCCGCCGACCGGACCGCCGAGATCCCGTTCTGGCGCACCCAGCTCGCCGGCCCGGTCCGTCCACTCGGGACACGGAGGCCGGGTCCGGGCGACACGGCGGCGACGGCGCGAACCCGTGTCGTGTCGCTGCCGCCGGAGGTGACCGGGCCGCTGCTGACCACGGTGCCGGCCGCCTACCACGGCTCGGCCAACGACGTTCTCCTTGCCGCACTGGCGATCGCGGTCGCCCGGTGGCGCGGCGGCGACGAGGTCCTCGTCGAGCTGGAGGGTCACGGCCGCGAGGAGCAGCTGGTGCCCGGCGCGGACCTGTCGCGCACGGTCGGCTGGTTCACCAGCACGTTCCCGGTCGGACTGAGCGCCGGCGACGGCGACCCGGGCACGGCGGTGCGGCGGGTCAAGGAGGCGCTGCGCGCGGTGCCGGACAACGGGATCGGCTACGGGCTCGTCCGCGACCGCGTGCCCGGGCCGGCGCCGGAGCTGCTGTTCAACTACCTGGGCCGCTTCACGGGCGCCGACACCCTCGGCGGTGGCGCGGACCCGGCGATGCCGCTGCGCCACGTGCTGGCGATCGACGCGCTGGTCCGGGACGGCACCTTCACGGCCACGCTCACCTGGCCGCCCGGCGTGCTCGACGAGGCCGAGGTGACCCGGTTCGCCGACCTGTGGCGGGCCGCGCTCGTCGAGGTGTCCCGTGTGGACGGTGGTGGGCACACGCCGTCGGACTTCCCGCTCGTGACGTTGGAGGCGGCGCAGGTCGACGAGGTGGGCCCGGACGTGGCCGACGTGCTGCCCGCCACGCCGCTGCAGGAGGGCCTCTACTTCCACGCCCAGGTCGAGGACGTCTACGTCGTGCAGCAGACCGTCGAGCTGCGTGGCGAGGTCGACCCGGGCGCACTGCGGCGAGCCGCGCAGGCCGTGCTGGACCGGCACGCCCCGCTGCGTGCGTCGTTGCGGCAGCTGCCCGACGGGCGGATCGTCCAGGTCGTCACGGACGGGGTCGCGGTGCCATGGCGGGAGGCGGCCGGCACCCCGGAGCCGGTGGCGGCCGACGAGCGCGCGACGGGGTTCGACCTGGCACGGCCGCCGATGCTGCGGGTGGCGCTCGTACGGGACGCCGGCCGGTGTTGGGTGGTGCTGACCCTGCACCACATCGCGACGGACGGCTGGTCCGCGCCGCTGCTGGTTCACGAGCTGCTCGCGCACTACGCGCCCGGCGGCGAACCGCCACGGCTCGCGCCGGTCCCGCCCTACCGCCGCTACCACGACTGGCTCGCGAGCCGGGACCGCGAGGCGGCCCGTGCGGCGTGGGCGGCGGCCCTGTCCGATGTGGACGAGCCGACCCTGTTGCCCGACACGACGGCGGCGACCGCCTGGTCCCCCGCCTCGCTGACCGTCGAGGTCCCGGCCGGCGAGCTCACCGCCGGCGCGCGGGCGCACGAGCTGACCCTGAGCACGGTCGTGCAGGGCGCGTGGGGGCTGCTGCTGGGCCGGCTGACGGGCCGCGAGGACGTGGTGTTCGGCACGACCGTGTCCGGCCGTACGTCCGAAGTGGACGGTATCGGCGGGATGATCGGCCTGTTCGCCAACACGATCCCGGTACGGATGAGGTGGCGTCCGGAGCAGCCGGCCGTCGAGGCGCTCGCCGGGCTGCAGGCGGCGCAGTCGGAGCTGACCGACCACCACCACGTCGGCCTGGCGGAGCTGCACCGGCTGACCGGCCTGCCCGAGCTGTTCGACACGCTGCTGGTGTTCGAGAACTACCCGCTCGTCGCGAAGCTCACCGACCCGGCCGAGACGATCGAGGTCGCCGGGGTGTCGGCGTACGGGAAGGGCCATTACCCGCTCGCGGTCGTCGTGGTCCCCGGCGAGCACCTGACGATCCACCTGGAGTACGACGGCGCGCGGGTGCCCGCCGCCGCGGCGGCGCGGATCGGCGAGGGCCTGACCCGCCTGCTGGCTGCGTTCGCCGAGAACCCGACCCGCCCGGTGTCCCGACTGGACCTCACCTCGGCGACCGCGCTGACGGGTCCCGACCTGGATGTTCCACCCATGACGACGGCCGACCTGTTCGACGCCCAGGCCGCGGAGACGCCGAACGCGGTGGCCGTGATCGGTACCGAGTCCCTCACCTACCGGGAGCTGGCCGCGTGGTCCGACGCGGTCGCGTGCGAGGTGCGCGGTGACGTGGTGGCCGTGGAGATCCCACGGTCGGTGGAGCTGGTCGTGGCGCTGCTGGGTGTGCTGAAGTCCGGCGCCGTCTACGTTCCGGTCGACCCCGACTACCCCGCCGACCGCCGCGCGTTCCTGCGCACCGACTCCGGCGCGACAACCACCCTGACGGCCGCGGACATCCGCTCCGCAAGGGGCGTCCCAACACGGCGGCCGGCCGGGGCGACCCCCGGGCATCCCGCCTACCTGATCTACACGTCGGGCTCCACCGGCCTGCCCAAGGGTGTGCCGGTGCCGCACCGGGCGATCGTGAACCAGCTGACCTGGCTGCACCACGAGCTCCCGCTCCACGCGCACGACCGGGTCCTGCACCAGATCTCGGCGAGCTTCGACCCCTCGCTGCTGGAGGTCCTCTGGCCGCTCACGACCGGCGCCACGGTCGTGCTCGCCGAGCCGGACGCGCACCGCGACCCCGCGCGGCTCGCCGCCACGGTCCGCGAGCACGGCGTGACCACCCTGCTGACCGTCTCCTCGATGCTGCCCGCGCTCCACGAGGCCGGGCTTGACGGGCTGCGCGTGCTCGCCGGCGGCGATCCCCTCACCGGCGAGGTCGCCGACCGGTGGCACGGACCGCTGTACAACGTGTACGGCCCCACCGAGGCGGCCGTCCAGGTCGCCTGGTGGCGCCACGACGGCACCACATCGGACGGAACCGTCCCCATTGGACATCCGGTGGCGAACACCCGGCTGTACGTGCTGGACCGCTACCTGCGGCCGACGCCGCCCGGGGGCACCGGCGAGCTCTACGTCGCCGGCGCGCAGCTGGCCCTCGGCTACCACGACCGCCCGGGCCTGACCGCGCAGCGGTTCGTCGCCGACCCGTTCGGCGGGCCCGGCGACCGGATGTACCGCACCGGCGACCTCGTGCGCCGGCTCGACGGCGGCGCGCTCGTCCACCTGGGACGAGCCGACAGCCAGGTGAAGGTCCGCGGCAACCGGGTCGAGCTGGGTGAGATCGAGGCCCACCTCGCCGCGCGGCCCGACGTCAGCCAGGCCGCGGCGGCCGTGCACGGCACCAGACTGGTCGGCTACGTCACTCCATCCACAGTGGACACAAGTGCGGTGGCGGCGGCGCTGGCGCGGACACTGCCAATGCCACCGGACGACGTCGTCGCGCTGACGGAGCTGCCGCGCACGCCGAGTGGCAAGCTCGACCGCGCCGCGCTGCCAGTCCCGGAGGCCCCGCGCAGCACGGACGGACCGCGCGACGACCGCGAGCGCGTGCTGTGCGACATCTTCGCCACCGTCCTGCGGCTCGACCGGGTCGGCCCGGGGGAGGACTTCTTCACGCTCGGCGGCGACAGCATCGGTTCGATCACCGTGTCCGGCCAGGCACGCCGGGCGGGCATCGACGTCAGCCCCAAGGACGTGTTCGAACGCCGCACCCCCGCGGCACTCGCCGCCACGACCATGCCCGACCCGCTACCGCGCGCGGACGACGACGACATCGGCGACGGCATCGGTGACGTCCCGCTGCTCCCGGTCGTCCACCAGCTGCGCGAGCGCGGCGGACCGATCGACCGTTTCACCCTCTCGATGCTCCTGCGGACCCCGGCGGGCGCCACGCGGGAGCGGCTCACCGCGACCCTGCAGGCGATCCTCGACCGGCACGACGGCCTGCGGCTCAAGCTCATCAGGATCGCGCCGGTCCTCTGGTCGCTCGAGACGCTGCCCGCCGCGACCGCCGAGCTGCGCCGGGTCGACGTCCGGGAGGCCGACCTGCGGGCCGCGGTCGCCGAGGAGTCCGCCGCCGAGGCGAACCGGCTCGCGCCCGAGGACGGCGCGATGCTGCGGTTCGTCTGGTTCGACGCGGGTGACGAACCCGGCCGGCTGCTGATCGTCGCCCACCACCTCGTGGTCGACGGGGTGTCCTGGCGGATCCTGTTCGCCGACCTCGCCACCGCGTGGCAGGGGCGGCCGCTCGACCCGGTGCCCACGTCGCTGCGCCGGTTCGCCCGGACGATCACCGAGCAGGCCCAGTCCCCGCACCGGCTCGCCGAGCTGACGCACTGGACCGACACACACGCCCCGGGGGCGGAACTCGTGCCCGGCGCCCGGCCCGGCACGGTCCGCGAGCTGCGGACGCACGTCGTCGATCTGTCCACTGAGGACACGGAGCCGCTCCTGCGGGCGGGTGATCTCACGGAGGTGCTGCTCGCCGCCCTGCGCGTCGCGGTCACCCGCTGGCGCGGCAAGGCCGATCTCCTGGTCGACGTCGAGCGGCACGGCCGCGAAGGCGACCTCGACCTGTCGCGCACGGTCGGCTGGCTCACCAGCGTGCAGCCCGTCCGGCTGCCGGCGTCGGCGAACACGGCCGAGCTGGTCCGCGAACGGCTGCGTGCCGCACCGGACCACGGCATCGGCTACGGCATGCTGCGCCACCTCAACGCGCAGGCGGCCCCGCTGCTCGCCGGGCTGCCCGCGGCGCAGGTGCTGTTCAACTACTTCGGCCGCTTCCCCGCCGAGGCGCGGCAGGACTGGGCACCGGCACCCGAGGCCGACGCGCTCGACCCGCTGCCCGACCCGGACCTGGGGCTGTCGCACGTCCTCGCGCTGGACACGATGTGCGCGCAGACTCCGGACGGGGCGCGGCTGCGGGCCACGTGGAGCTGGGCCGGCGGGCTCGACGCGGCGGACGTGCACCGGCTCGCCGACCTGTGGCACGGCGCGCTGTACGAGCTGGCGGGCACGGAGTCCGCAGTGCTCGACCACGTCTCGGCGGTCGCCGGGCAGCCGGTCGACGACGTCTGGCCGTTGTCCCCGTTGCAGGAGGGCCTGTTCTTCCACGCCGGCTACGACACCAGCGGGCTCGACGTGTACACCGCGCAGAGCGCCATGGACTTCGCCGGGCGCCTCGACGTCGGCCGGCTTCGCGCGGCGTGCGCGACGCTGCTCGCCCGCAACCCCAGCCTGCGCGCCGGTTTCACGAGTGATGGCGTGGCGAACCCGGTCCAGTTCATCGCGACCGCGCCCGCGCTGCCGATCGAGGTGGTCGACCTCACCGGCAGCCCGGACCCGCACGCCCGCGCGCGGGAGCTGATGGACGCCGACCGCGCGCGGCGGTTCGACCTCGCCGACCCGCCGCTGTGCCGGATGCTGGTCCTCCGCTTCGCCGATGACGACGCCGCCGGCGACCGGCTCGTCATCAGCCACCACCTGATCCTGTGGGACGGCTGGTCGCAGGGCCACTTCCTCGACCAGCTACTGGCCCTCTACGAACGGGCCGGTGACGACCGCGACCTGCCCACCCCGGGCTCCTACCGCGACTACCTGACCTGGCTGTCCACTCAGGACAACGACGCGGCGCGAGCTGCCTGGCGGGAGGCGCTGGCGGGGCTCGCCGAGCCGACGCTGGTCGGCCGGGCCGAGGTCGCGATGCGCCCGGTGATCCCGCGCCGGCTCGTGGTCGAGATCGACGCCGAACCCCTGCGGGCCGCCGCGCGCCACGCCGGCGTCACGCTCAACGCGCTGCTCAACGCGGCCTGGGCGCTGGTGCTGGCCGGTGCCACCGGACGCGACGACGTCGTGTTCGGGACCACGGTGGCCGGGCGGCCCACCGAGGTGCCTAGCGTGGAGAGCGCGATCGGCCTGTTCCTCAACACGGTGCCGGTGCGGGTCGCGCTCGATCCACACGAGACGGTCGCCCGGCTGCTGGGGCGCATCCAGGACCAGCGGACCGCGCTGATGCCGCACGAGTACCTCGGACTGGGGGAGCTGCAGCAGGCCGCCGGCCACGCGCCGCTGTTCGACACGCTGTTCGTCCTGCAGAACTTCGTCGACGCGGACTCCTTCGCCACGCTCGGCGAGCGGTACGGGATCACCGACGCGAGCGGTGTGGACGCCACCCACTACCCGCTCACGCTCGTCGTCACGCCCGGCCCGACGCTGCGGGTCAAGCTCGAGTACCGGCCCGACGTGGTCGACGAGGCCACCGCGAAGTCGCGGCTGACCCGGTTCACCACGCTGCTGGACCGCCTGGCCGCCGACCCGAACGCGCTCGTCGGCCGGCTGGACCTGTTGCTGCCACCCGAGTCCGAGCTGCTCGCGGCCGAGTGGGCGGCGGGCAAGCACCCGCTGCCCGACGACACGATCGCGGACCTCCTTGCCGCGCGGGCAACACGCACCCCGGAGGAGAGCGCGCTGGTCTTCGGCGGCACCACGCTCACCTACGCCGAGCTGGACGCGCGGATCAACCGGCTGGCGAGGCTGCTGCTCGCGCGTGGCGCGGCGCCGGAGACCGTGGTCGCGCTGGCGCTGCCGCGCTCGATCGAGATGGTCGTCGCGCTGTTCGCCGTGCTGCGGACCGGTGCCGCCTACCTGCCGCTGGACCTCGACCACCCGGTGGACCGGCTGCGCCTGATGGTCGACGACGCCGTCCCGGTGTGCCTCCTGTCGATGTCCACTGTGGACCCAGTGCTGTCGGCCGGGGCCGTGCGGCTCGACGACCCCGCCGTGCTCGCCGAGCTGGCGTCCCTGCCCGGCACGGAGATCGCCGACTCCGAGCGGCCCGCGTTCGCGCACGGCGTGCCCGGGCGGCTGGAGCACCCGGCGTACGTCATCTACACGTCGGGCTCGACGGGCCGGCCGAAGGGCGTGGTGACGCCGTACCGCGGCCTGACCAACATGCAGCACAACCACCGCGCGAAGATCTTCGGCCCCACCGTCGCCGGGGCGGGGCGCCGGCTGCGGATCGCGCACACGGTGTCGTTCGCGTTCGACATGTCGTGGGAGGAGCTGCTCTGGCTCGTCGAGGGGCACGAGGTGCACGTCTGCGACGAGGAGCTGCGCCGCGACGCCGAGGCGCTCGTGGCCTACTGCGCGGCGCACGAGATCGACGTCGTCAACGTCACCCCGACCTACGCGCAGCTGCTGTTCGAGGAGGGCCTGCTGGCCGGACACGTGCCGCCGCTCGTGCTGCTCGGTGGC
The DNA here is from genome assembly GCF_050699935.1 of Actinophytocola sp. Classification (NCBI taxonomy): domain Bacteria; kingdom Bacillati; phylum Actinomycetota; class Actinomycetes; order Pseudonocardiales; family Pseudonocardiaceae; genus Actinophytocola; species Actinophytocola sp. Next base: position 21,714 of record NZ_JBOHGB010000016.1, on the reverse strand, counting down.
GAGGCGGTGTCCGACGCGGTGTGGCGCCGGCTCCGCGAGACCGACGGCACTCACGGCTACAACCTGTACGGGCCCACCGAGTACACGATCAACACGCTCGGCGCGTCCACCATGGACAGTGAGACGCCGACGGTCGGCCGGCCGATCTGGAACACCCGCGGCTACGTGCTCGACGCCCGTCTGCGGCCGGTCCCGCCGGGCGCGCCGGGTGAGCTGTACATCGCGGGCACCGGGCTGGCGCGCGGCTACCACGGCCGGCCCGGCCTGACCGCGGAGCGGTTCGTGGCCGACCCGTTCGGCCCGCCCGGATCGCGCATGTACCGCACCGGCGACCTGGTCCGCCGGCGCCAGGACGGGAACCTGGACTTCCTCGGCCGCACCGACGACCAGGTGAAGATCCGCGGCTACCGGGTGGAGCCGGGCGAGATCGAGACGGTCCTGACGTCGCATCCGGCCGTCACGCGGGCCGCGGTGGTCGCGGCCGAGGGCCGGCTGGTCGCCTACGTCGTGGCTGGAGTCGTGGCCGGCGAGGCGGACCTGCGCGGGTACCTGACGCGGCGGCTGCCGGACTACCTGGTGCCGGCCGCGATCGTGCCCGTGGACGGCCTGCCGCTGACCGTGAACGGCAAGCTGGACGTCCGCGCGCTGCCCGCACCCGAGTTCACCCCGGGCCGCGAGCCGGCGACCCGCACCGAAGAGGTCCTGTGTGGACTGTTCGCCGACGTGCTCGGCGTCGAGCGGGTCGGCGCCGACGACGGGTTCTTCGAGCTGGGCGGCCACTCGCTGCTCGCGACCCGGCTGATCAGCCGGGCCCGTACCGCGTTCGGCGTCGACCTGGCCATCCGCGACCTGTTCGAGGCGCCGACCGTGGCCGGGCTCGCCGACCGGGTCGCGGCGGCGATCGCCCCGGCCCAGCCGCAGCTGACCGCCCGCGAACGGCCGCACGAGCTGCCGCTCTCCCCCGCGCAGCAACGGCTCTGGCTCCTCCAGCAGCTCGGCGACTCGGCCACGTACAACTTCCCGCTCGTGTTCCGGCTGCGCGGCGCGCTCGACCTGGACGCGTGGCGGGCCGCGCTCGCCGACGTGGTCGCCCGCCACGAGGCGTTGCGTACTGTCTTCGTGGAGCGGGACGGCGTGCCGTACCAGCGGATCGTGCCCGCCATGGACCCGGTGGTGGAGGTCGTGGACCGCACCGAGCACACGGTGGCGGACACGGTGGCGGACGCCGTGGCGCGGCCGTTCGAACTCGCGACCGAGCTGCCGCTGCGGGTGACCGTGGCCAGGGTGACGGACTCCGAGCACGTGGTCGTCGTGCTGCTGCACCACATCACGACCGACGAGTGGTCCGACCGCCCGTTCCTGCGCGACCTGGCCGACGCCTACACCGCCCGCGTTCGTGGCACGGCGCCGGAGTGGACCCCGCTCGCCGTGCAGTACGCGGACTACACGCTGTGGCAGCGGGAGCTCCTCGGCGATCCGTCCGATCCGGACAGTGTGGCCGGCACGCAGCTCGCGTACTGGCAGCGCGCGCTCGACGGCGTACCGCAGGAGCTGGAGCTCGCCACCGACCGGCCCCGGCCCGCCCGCCCCACGTTCCGCGGCGGCGAGGAGCTGCTGACCCTGCCGAACGAGGTGTCGGCCGGCCTGCGCGCGTTGGGCAGCCAGACCGGCGCGAGCATGTTCATGCTGCTGCACGCGGCGGTCGCGGCGCTGCTGCACCGGCTGGGCGCCGGCACCGACCTCCCGCTCGGCGCGCCGATCGCCGGGCGCGTGGACGACGCGCTGGACGAGCTGGTCGGGTTCTTCGTGAACACCCTGGTACTGCGGACATCCGTGTCCGGGCGGCAGTCGTTCGCCGAGCTGGTCGCCTCGGTGAAGGAGACCGACCTCGCCGCGTTCTCGCACGCGGACGTGCCGTTCGAGGCGGTCGTCGAGCGGCTCAACCCGGCCCGCTCGACGTCCCGGAACCCCCTGTTCCAGGTCATGGTCGGCTACCACACCGTGACCGGGGAGCGGCTGGGGCTGACCGGGCTGACCGTCGAGCCGCTGCCGTCGCGGACCGGGACGGCCAAGTTCGACCTCGTGTTCAGCTTCGCCGAGCACACCGCGAGCGGGAGTGACGGAGCGTTGGCCGGCTGGACTGACGAGCGCGCGCAGGCGCGTCAACGCCGAGCACGGGAGGAGGGAAGACGGCCAGTAGCGGAGAACCGAAGCGAGCCATCAAACACCGCGAGCGGCCGGATCGACTGCCGGCTGGAGTATTCGACCGACCTGTTCGACGCGGACACCGTGGCGCTGCTCGGCGACCGGCTGCGCCGCCTGCTCGCCACGGTCGCCGCCGACCCGGCCACCCGTCTGTCCGATATGGACCTGCGGACCGGCGCCGAGCGCCACGATGTCGTCGAGGGCTTCAACGCGACCGACCGGACCGTGCCCGAGCTGACCATGCCGGAGCTGTTCGCCCGCCGCGTGGCCGCGAAGCCGGACGCCGACGCGGTGGTCGACGGACCGGTCACGCTCACCTACGCGCAGCTCGACGACCGGGCCAACCGGATCGCGAACCTGCTGCGGCGACACGGGGTCGGCGCCGAGGACGTGGTCGGCCTGGCCGTACCTCGCTCGGCAGAGATGGTCGCCGCCGTGCTGGCCGTGGTGCGGCTGGGCGCCGCGTACCTGCCGCTGGACCTGTCCCACCCGGCCGACCGCCTCGCATACCTGCTCGCCGACGCGCGGGCCCGCCTGGTGCTCACCACCGAGGCGGCGAGCGGCAAGGTGCCCGACACCGACGCCACCCGCCTGGTGCTCGACGCCCCGGGCGTGACCCTCGACGACCCGACCCCGGTCGAAACCGTACCGCTCGGTTTGGACTCGGCGGCATACGTGATCTACACGTCCGGCTCGACCGGGCGCCCCAAGGGCGTCGTCGTCCCGCACGACGGCATCGCCTCGCTCGCGGCGACCGCCATCGACCGGATGCGGCTGCGCGCGGACAGCCGGGTGCTGCAGTACGCCTCGGTCGGCTTCGACGTGGCCGTGTTCGAGCTGACGATGGCGCTGTGCGTCGGCAGGACGCTCGTGCTGGCGCCGGAGGAGGTGCGCACCGCCGGGCGGGAGCTGACCGAGTTCCTGCGCCGCGAGCGGGTCACGCACCTGATCCTGCCGCCGTCGCTGGTGTCCGCGCTCCCGGATGGCTGCGAGCCGCCGGCCGGCGCGACGATCCTGGTGGGCACCGAGACCGTGCCGTCGGACCTGATCGGCCGGTGGGCGGGGCGGCTGAACGTGCTCGCCGCGTACGGCCTGACCGAGGCGACGGTGAACTCCACGCTGTGGCAGGCGGACCCGACCTGGACGGGAGCGGTGCCGATCGGCGTGCCGGACCCGAACACCCGGGTGTACGTCCTGGACGAGACGCTGCGGCCGGTGCCGCCGGGGGTCACCGGCGAGCTGTACGTCGCCGGTCGCGGCCTGGCGCGCGGCTACCTCGGCCGGGCCGTGCTGACCGCCGAGCGGTTCGTGGCGTGCCCGTTCGAGCCGGGCACGCGGATGTACCGGACCGGCGACCGCGCGCGGTGGCGGCGGGACGGGGTGCTGGACTTCCTCGGCCGGGTCGACGACCAGGTGAAGGTGCGCGGGTTCCGGATCGAGCTGGGCGAGATCGAGGCGACGCTGGCCCGGCACCCGTCGGTCCGCCAGGCCGCCGTGGTGGCCGACCGTGCCAACCAGGTCACCCGGCTCGTCGGCTACGTCGCGCCGGCGTCCGGTGTGGTCGACGGTGTGGTCGACCCCGTCGAACTGCGGGCACACCTGGCGCGGTTCCTGCCGGAGCACATGCTGCCCGCGACGATCGTGCCGCTGGACGGCCCGCTTCCCCTGACCACCAACGGAAAGCTGGACCGGCGGGCGCTGCCGGCCGTGGACTGGTCGACCCTGGCCGGCACCGACCGGCCGGCCACCCCGGCGCAGCGGCGGCTGGCCCGGGTGTTCGCGGAGGTGCTCGGCCTGCCGTCGGTGGGCGTGCACGACGACTTCTTCGGCCTCGGCGGGCACTCGATGGCGGCGATGCGGTTGTGTGGCCGGGTACGCGCGGTGTTCGGTGTGGACCTGGCGATCCGGGACGTCTTCGACGCGCCCACGGTCGCCGCCCTGGCCGACCGGCTGGGCGGGGCAGCGGCCGCGCGCCCGGCGCTGCGCCGCCGCACGGGGTCGGGGCCGGTGGAGGCACCGGTGCGGCGCAACCACTCCGGCGGCATCGACCAGGCGTTCGCGATCCAGTGGTCCGATGTGGACACTGCCACGCTCATGGCGGCGGTCGACGACGTGGTGGCCCGGCACGAGCCGCTGCGCGACGGCTCGCTGTTCCACGCCCGCTGGCTCGCGGACTCGTCGACGCTCGAGCTGACCATGAGCTACCGGGCGGTCGACGAGTGGTCCGTGGTGCCGCTGCTGCGTGACCTGCACCGGGCGTACGAGGCCCGCCGTGCCGGGCACGCTCCCGAGTGGACGGAGCTGCCGGTCACCTATTCCGACTATGCCGCGTGGGCCGGCGAGGTCCTCGACGCGATGGGCGGCGAGCAGCTCGCGTACTGGCGCGCGCGCCTCGCCGGCCTCCCCCGGCTGTCGCTGCCGGTGGACCGCCCCGGCCCGGCGGGCGACGCGGCGGACTTCGTCGGCGTGACGCTCGATTCCGCGCTGCACGCGCGGATCGACGAGCTCGCGCGCGCCACGCGCACGAGCATGTTCATGGTGCTGCAGGCGGCGCTGGCCCGGCTGCTCACCGCCCGGGGAGCGGGCACCGACCTGCCGATCGGCACGCTGGTGGCCGGCCGGTCCGAGCCGGCACTCGCCGACCTGGTCGGCTGCTTCTTCAACATGGTCGTGCTGCGCACCGACACCGCCGGCAAGCCGGACTTCTCCTCGCTGCTGGCCCGGATCCGCGAGTCCAACCTGGACGACCTGGATCACCAGGACGTCCCACTCGCCGACGTGTTGCCCGACCGGCCACAGGTGATGCTGGTCCACCACGAGCGGGCCCGGCTGCCCGGCGGGATCACCGCACTCCCGACCGGCCGCACGGCCGCCGACCTCACGCTCGCGTTCTACGAGCCGCCGGACGGCGAGCCGGTGGTGTGCTACCTGCACTACCGCACGGACCTGTTCGACCGCACCACGATCGAGTCCCTGGGCCGGGAGCTCGTGACGATCCTGCAATCGGAGGTATGAGATGACGAACCCGTTCGAGGACCCGGACGGCAGCTACTACGTGCTGGTGAACGACGAGGAGCAGCACTCCCTGTGGCCGTCCTTCGCCGAGATCCCGGCCGGCTGGCACGCGGCCTTCGGGCCCGAGCCCCGCGACGCCTGTATGTCCTATGTGGAGTCCAACTGGACCGACCTGCGGCCCAGGTCGCTCCGCGAGCGGATGGGCGAGACGGGGTGCGAGGTCAGGTAGCCGCCCATGCCACGGAAGTACTCCGTCGCCGCCAGCTCCGCGTCGTCGTCGGTGCGCACGCGGCGGAGCAGCAGGCCGTGGTTGCGGCCGAAGCGGGCGTCCGCGCCGGCGACGATCACCACGCCGTCGCCCTCCCTGATGAAGATCCGGCCCGGCGTGCCGCCGTAGCGGCCGGTCGACGCCGCCGCCGAGACGATCCGCAGCCGCGTGGATCCGTGGTAGCAGAAGGCGTTCGGGTACGGGTCGGACTGCGCGCGCACCAGGCGCTCCAGGTCGGCCGCCGGCCAGCCGAAGTCGATCCGACTGTCCTCTATGGACCGCTTGTGGAAGAAGCTCGCCCTTGCCGGGTCCTGCTTGACGAAGTCGCGGCGGCCGGACGCGATGACGTCCAGGGCGTCGACCACGATCGGGCCGATCAGGTCGACCGTGCGGTGGAACAGGTCCGTCGCCGTGTCGGCCGGGCCCACCGGGACCGCGCGCTGCAGCACGATGTCACCCGCGTCGAGGGTCTCGTTCATCAGGTGCGCGGTCACCCCGACCTCGGACTCGCCGTTGATCAGCGCCCAGATCACCGGGGCGAACCCGGCATAGGCCGGCAGCAGCGAGTCGTGCACGTTCAGCGTGCCGTGCCGTGGCAGCTCGAAGACGCGCGGCGGGATCCACGTCCGCCAGTTGTTCGCCACGATGAGGTCCGGGTCGACGTCCTCGAGCGCCCGCACCACGTCCTCGTCCGGCCGGTCGCGCACCACCACCGGAATCCCGTTGGCCCGCGCCAGTTCCGCCACCGAGTCGCTCCAGATCGACTCGTACGCGTGCTCGCTCGCCGGGTGGGTGACCGCGAGCACGACCTGGTGCTCGGATGCCAGCAACGCCTCGAGCGTGCGGTACCCCCATGTCTGGTACCCGAAGACGACCACGCGCATGAGGATCTCTCCCATCGGCGAAATATTTAGGTTAGGCTAACCTAGCTGTCGCCTCGAGGGAAAGGATGCGGATGCCAGCGAACCCGGTGTACGACGTGATCGGAATCGGCTTCGGACCGTCGAACCTCGCCCTGGCGATCGCCATCGCCGAACACTCCGCCGGGCACTCCGCCGGGCACGATGGGCCGGTGCGCGGGCTGTTCCTCGAGCGGCAGCCGGACTTCGGCTGGCACCGCGGAATGCTCATCGAAGACGCGACCATGCAGGTGTCGTTCCTCAAGGACCTCGTCACGATGCGGAACCCCACCAGCGAGTTCAGCTTTCTGTCCTATTTGTACAGCGTGGGCCGGCTGGTGGACTTCATCAACCAGAAGTCGCTGTTCCCGCTGCGCGTCGAGTTCCACGACTACCTGGCGTGGGCCGCGACCCGGCTGGCGCACGCCGTGCGGTACGACCACGAGGTCATCGCGGTGGACCCGGTGACCGAGCACGGCGTGGTCGGGAGCTTCGACGTGACCGCCCGGCACGGTGCGGACACCACGACCTACCGCGCGCGCGACCTCGTGTTCGGCATGGGCCTCGAGCCGCGCCTGCCCGACGGCGCACGGCTGTCCGACCGCGTCTGGCACAACCGGGACCTGCTCGCCCGGATCGAGCGGCTCGGCGAGACGCCCGAGCGGTTCGCGGTGGTCGGCGCCGGGCAGAGCGCCGCCGAGGTCACCAAGTTCCTGCACGACCGCTTCCCGCACGCCCAGGTGTGCGCGGTGTTCTCCCGCTACGGCTACAGCCCGTCGGACGACTCGCCGTTCGCCAACCGGGTGTTCGACCCCGAGGCGGTGGACCAGTACTTCACCGCGCCGGAGCACGTCAAGGAGATGATCCTCGACTACCACGCGAACACGAACTACTCGGTCGTCGACACCGACCTGATCGAGGAGCTGTACCGGCGTACCTACCAGGAGAAGGTCCTCGGCACGCCCCGGCTGCGGCTGTTCAACGTCTCCCGCGTGGCCGAGGCGGTGGAGACCGGCGACGGCGTGCGCGCCACGATCGAGTCGCTGACCACGCGCGAGAAGACCGTGCTGGACTGCGACGTCCTCGTCTACGCCACCGGCTACCGGCCCGCCGACCCGCTGCGGCTGCTCGGCGACCTCGCCGCGCTGTGCCGGCGCGACGACCAGGACCGGCCGGTCGTCGCCCGCGACTACCGCGTCGACACCGACGACGAGCTGCGGGCCGGCCTGTACCTGCAGGGCAGCACCGAGCACACGCACGGGATCTCGTCCTCGCTGCTGTCCACGACGGCGGTGCGCGCGGGCCAGATCCTGCGGTCCATCACCACGCGGCGGGACACCCCGCTCGCCCTCAGCGCCTGGAGCCGGCCGTGACCACCACCGAGACCGTCGAGCCCTACGCACTCTTCCGCGCCACGGTCGTGCGGACGAGCCAGGTCACCCCGCGCCTGCGGCGGATCACGTTTCGCGGGCCGGACCTCGCGGGGATGGCGAGCGCTGGGCTGGACCAGCGGATCAAGCTGTTCTTCCCGCCGCCCGGCCACGACGAGCCGGTCGTACCCGAGGGCGAGAACTGGTACGCCGAGTTCCGGGCGATGCCCGACGACGTGCGGCCGGCCATCCGGACCTACACCGTCCGCGACTTCCGCCCGGACGCGCTCGAGCTGGACGTCGACATCGTGCTGCACGGCGACGGGCACGCCGGCTCCGGGCCCGGGGCGAGCTGGGCCGGCCGGGCCGCCGTGGGCGACCGGGTGGCGATCCTCGCGCCGGACGCCCGGCACACGCCCATCCTCGGCTACGAGTTCAAGCCGCCGGCCGACACGGCGTGGTCGCTCGTCGCCGGTGACGAGACCGCACTGCCGGCCATCACCGCGATCGTCGAGTCGCTGCCGTCCGGCCGGCAGGCGCTGGTGTTCGTCGAGGTCGACTCGCTCGCCGAGGTCACGCCGATGCCCTCGGCCGCCGACGTGGTGCTGACCTGGCTGTCCCGGGCCGGGGCGCCGGCGGTCGGGGGCGGGCTGCTGCGCGCGGCGATCGGCCGCACGACGTTTCCGCAGGGCCGGCCGTACGCGTGGCTGGCCGGCGAGTCCAGCGCGATCACCGACCTGCGCCGGCACCTGGTGAACGAGCGCGACATCGACAAGGAGCTCGTGTACTTCTCGGGTTACTGGCTGCTCGGGAGTGCGATCGAGTAAGCATGGGGGCGTGTACGACTACGCGACCCAGTACTCGAGCCTGCGCTTCGCCGACCTCGGCGACGGGATCCTCGAGGTAGCCATGTCCGCGCCCGGCCGGCTCAACGCCGTCGGCCACCAGGGCCACCGCGATCTCGCCGACGTGTGGCGGACGATCGACAAGGATCCCGACGTGCGGGTGGCGATCATCCGCGGCGAGGACGGGGTCTTCTCCGCCGGCGGTGACCTCGACCTGGTCTCCGACATGGCGGAGGACTTCGCCGTGCGCATCCGCGTGCTGCGCGAGGCCCGCGACCTCGTCTACAACATGATCGACTGCGCCAAGCCGATCGTGTCGGCGATGGAGGGCCCGGCGGTCGGCGCCGGCCTGGTCGCCGGCCTGCTCGCGGACGTCTCGATCGCCGCCCGGGACGCCCGGATCATCGACGGCCACACCAAGCTCGGCGTGGCGGCCGGTGACCACGCGGCGATCATGTGGCCCCTGCTGTGCGGCATGGCGAAGGCGAAGTACCACCTGTTGACGTGCGAGCCGCTGTCCGGCTCGGAGGCCGAGCGGATCGGGCTGGTGTCGCTGTGCGTCGAGCAGTCCGAGCTGCACGCGACGGCCCTCAAGGTGGCCAGAAGACTCGCCTCGGGCTCGCAGTCGGCGATCCGGTTCACCAAGTACGCGCTGAACAACTGGCTGCGCCAGGCCGGGCCGATCTTCGACACGTCGCTGGGCCTGGAGTTCCTCGGCTTCGGCGGCCCGGACGTCACCGAGGGCGTGGCGGCCATCCGCGGCAAGCGACGCCCCGATTTCTCCGGCCCGACGTCGGAGTAACCGGCCGGCTACTGATACGAGTCTTGCGACCGTATGTAGCACACCTGCTATCGTTTGGCTGACACATTCGATGGGAGGTGGGACCGTGGCCGTGGTAGACGAGGCGAACGCGCCGGCGCGGGAGGTGCGCATGGCGGAGGAGGACGTCGTTCTCGAAGTTCGTGACCTGCGGATGCGGTATGGCACAACGGATGTCCTGACCGGGGTCGACTTCGTCGCGCGCCCCGGCGAGGTGGTCGCGCTGCTGGGACCGAACGGCGCCGGCAAGACGACCACGATCGAGATCCTGGAGGGGTTCCGGATGCGCTCGGCCGGCGAGGTGTCCGTGCTGGGCGTCGACCCGGCGCACGGGGACGAGAACTGGCGGGCGCGGCTCGGGGTGGTGCTCCAGTCCTGGCGGGACCACGGGCGCTGGCGGGTGCGCGAGCTGCTCGAGCACCTCGGCCTGTACTACGCGCCGTACTCCACGACGCGGATCCGGCGGCCGTGGGACGTCGACGAGCTGATTCGCGTCGTCGGCCTCACGGAGCACGCGGACAAGAAGATCAACAGGCTGTCCGGCGGCCAGCGGCGCCGGCTGGACGTGGCGATCGGCATCGTGGGGCGTCCCGAACTGCTGTTCCTGGACGAGCCGACCGCGGGCTTCGACCCGGAGGCGCGCCGCGAGTTCCACGACCTGGTGCACCGGCTCGCCGACGAGGACACGACGATCCTGCTCACCACGCACGACCTGGACGAGGCGGAGAAGCTGGCCGACCGGCTCCTGATCCTGGCCGGCGGCACGATCATCGCGGACGGCTCGGCCGAGGAGCTGGCGCGGCGGATGTCGACCGAGGCCGAGGTGAAGTGGACCGTCGACGGCCAGCGGTTCGTGCACTCGACGCACGACGCGACCGGGTTCGTGCGAGAGCTCTTCGGCAAGCACGACACGGCGATCGCGGACCTCGAGGTGCGCCGGGCAAGCCTGGAGGACGTGTACATGGCCATGGTCCGCCAGTTCGAGTCGGGCCGCACGGACGCCGCGGTCCGCCAGTTCGCGGAGGTGACCCGATGAGCCCGACGGTGGTCGCCGCGCGGTCCGGCGTGATCCGCGGCCGGATCGAGCTGCGGCAGACGTTCACCAACGCCCAGGACCTGTGGAACTACGTGTTCCCCACGGTGATCTTCCTGGTCGTGCTGTTCTTCATGAAGGGTGCGGCGGTGCCCGGCACGAGCTTCAACCTCGGTGCGCGGACTCTGCCCAGCCTGCTCGGCATGAGCGTGGCGTTCAGCGGCCTGGTGACGCTGATGATGGGGCTGGCGCTGGAACGCGAGGACGGCACGCTGCTGCGCGCCAAGGCGGTGCCGAACGGCATGCTCGGGTATCTGGTCGGCAAGCTGGTGCTGGTGTCCGGGATGACGATCGCCAGCATGATGATCATCCTGGTGCCGAGCACGTTCATGCTCGACGGCCTGGCGCTGGGCAGCGTGACCTCGTGGCTCATCCTGCTCTGGGTCATGGTGCTCGGCCTCGTCGCCACGCTGCCGCTCGGCGCGATCTTCGGCTCGCTGTTCAGCAATCCCCGCAACGCGGGCGTGATCATGATGCCCGTGATGGGACTCGTCGCGATCTCGGGGATCTTCTACCCGATCCAGAGCCTGCCGGAGTGGCTGCAGGGCGTCGGCCAGGTGTTCCCGATCTACTGGCTCGGCCTCGGCATGCGCTCGGCCCTGCTGCCCGACGACCTCGCGGCGGTGGAGATCGGCGAGTCGTGGCGGCACCTGGAGACGATCGGCGTGCTGGGTGCCTGGGCGGCCGTCGGGTTGCTCGTGGCGCCCATCGTGTTGCGCCGGATGGCCCGGCGGGAGTCGGGGTCGAGCGTGGCGCAGCGACGCGAGAAGGCGATGCAGCGGATGCCAACGTGAGCGGGCGAACCATGAGCACCGTGAGCGGGCGAACCATGAGCACCGTGAGCGGGCGAACCATGAGCACCGTGAGCGGGCGAACCATGAGCACCGTGAGCGGGCGAACCATGAGCACCGTGAGCGGGCGAACCATGAACAGGTGAGCGGGTTGGATGAGTGAGGCGATCTACAACCGGATCGCGGTCCTGCGGGTCGAGCGTGGGGTTTCGCGCCGGCAACTCGCGGAGGCGCTGGGCGTCCACTACCAGACGGTCGGCTATCTGGAGCGGGGCGAGTACAGCCCGTCGCTCTACCTCGCACTGCGGATCGCCGAGTACTTCGGGGTGGCGGTCGAGGTGGTCTTCTCCACCTCGCCGTTCCCCCGAATCGGTGATTCCGAGCAGTCCGCGTGACTCTCGGGCTGGCCAATTCGGCCGGTGCGGTCCGCATAATGGCTGACATGGTGGACAGCAGCGTGGCGACCAGCACCAGCACCGTGGCGTTCGGGAGTGTGCCCACCGAGTTGGGGGACGTGCTCGCGGCTGTCACCGCCGACGGGCTCGTGGCCACCGCGTTCACGGACTCGCCGCACATCCGGGCGGCGATCGCGGCCCGGCTCGACCTGACGGACGCCGGGGATTCGGCGCCGACCACCGGCGTTCTCACGCAGCTGCGGGAGTACTTCCACGGCAAGCGGCGGGTGTTCGACGTCGCGGTCGACTGGCGCCTGATGTCCGCGGCGCAGCGCCGGGTGCTCGGCACGCTGTACGAGACGGTGCCGTACGGCAAGGTCGTGACCTACGGCGAGCTGGCCGCGCGCAGCGGTTCGGGGATCCCGCCGCGCGGCATCGGTTCGATCATGGGCAGCAACCCGATTCCCATCGTCGTGCCGTGCCACCGGGTCGTCGCGAGCGACGGGCTCGGCGGGTTCAGCGGCGGGACCGGTGTGGAGTCCAAGCGCAGGTTGCTGACACTCGAGGGGTATCTCCCGCCGAGCCTCTGGTAGCCGCACGTTGATGCGATACTTATTCGTGACGGAGTGACACGAATAAGGGGAGTATCCATGGCTGGTTCCCGTCCGGTGGTCAGCCGGCGGCGGGAGGTTGCTGGCGGGAGCGCGCGTTCGCTGCTGACGACCGTGCTCGGAGAGTTCGTGCTGCCACACGGCCGGCCGGTGTGGACGGCGACGCTCGTCGACGTGCTCGCGCTGTTCGGCGTCGAGGAGAAGGCGGCACGCCAGGCCCTGGCCCGAACCGCGGCCGAGGGCTGGCTCAGCTCGGACCGCGTCGGCCGGCGGGTGCGCTGGAGCCTGACCCGCCCGGGCCGGCGGCTGCTGGCCGAGGGCGCGGAGCGGATCTACGGCTTCGGCAGCGGCGAGCGCCGGTGGGACGGGCGGTGGCTGGTGCTGTTCGTGTCCGTGCCCGAGACCATGCGGGATCTGCGGCACAAGCTGCGAACTCGGCTCAGCTGGGCGGGTTTCGGCTCGCCGACGGCCGGCGTGTGGATCACGCCGCACCCCGGCGCGGAGGCCGACGCGAAGCTGATCCTCGACGAGTTGGACCTGTCCGGCCAGGCGATGTCGTTCCTGGCGAACTACGGCGCGCTCGGCGAGGAGCGCGACATGGTCACGAGCGCGTGGAACCTGACCGAGGTGGCCGAGCGCTACGACGCGTTCATCGACGAGTTCTCCTCCCTGTCACCGGACACGACGGATGGCGTGCTGCGCGCGCAGACCCTGCTGGTGCACGAGTGGCGCCGCTTTCCCTTCCTGGACCCGCAGTTGCCGAATGAGCTGCTACCACCGACCTGGAGCGGCACTACGGCGACGGCGTTGTTCAACGACAAGCACGTCCGCTGGCGCGCACCGGCACAGGAACGCTGGACCGAACTGGCCGGCCAGTAGCCCGCCCGCGTCCCGCCGCTCGCGCACGGCTGCCAGCCGCGGCCGTCCGCCGCGACGACTGTCCCGCGCCGCTGGGCCGCGACGCGCCACATCGCCACGAAGCCGCAAACCGGTAGGCCGGCCCCTGAGCAACACGGCGCACTGACGCGCCGCAGGACTGCCAACCTGTGTGGCCGCGGCCACCGAGCGGTGCCGGCCCCGCGACGCATACCGCTCGGCCACCAACCCATTGCGGCGCAACCGTTTGGCGGTACGGCGGTTTCCCACTGGAGGCCAGGGGTGTCGCCGGTGGCCGCCGCCATGGGTGGCGGCAACCGGCGATCAGGCAGCGTCGTCGTGTGATTCGGTTGTGGTGGGCGCCTCCTTGTTGTTGTCGGGCTCGTCAAGGGTCTCGGCGGCTGGTGCGGTCTCGCGTCGGGTCAGGTGAGCGAGTTTGGCCCGATGGCGGGCGGCCAGGCCGTATCGGCGCCGCTCCTCGAATGCCGCACGAGCGGCGGCCATCGCGGCACGGCGTCGGCGGAGTCGTTCCAGGCGGCGCCTGACCGCGAGCGACGGCTCGCTCATGTCGCCCCCACCGATTTCGTGCGGGCGTCAGGCGACGCGGCCGGGTCAGCCGGTGATGTTCGGGTTGTCGATGGCCCATAACCACGAGCCGTCACGCTGGCGGTGAGCGAACGCGACACTCGGAAAGGCAAGCACGGCCTCGGGTTCGTACAACGCGACCAGCCCCGCCGCGTCCCCGGCATTGGCGCGCTCGGCGAAGAGGTGCGCCAGGTCGTCAGGAGTCGTGGCGGGCTGGTGTCGGGTCAAGTTCGGCATACCAGGCACTGTGCCACGGGGGTACGACAAGATCGGCTCCGCCGGCGCGCGCGACCCCTAGGCTCGACGCCATGCGCCACCTCATCGCGGCCGCGCTCCTCCTCACGGCCACCGCCTGCGCGAGCGAACCCGAGCCGGCACCGGAGGGCTGGCAGCAGAAGGCCGCGGCCCCGTCGAAGCGGACCGAGGTGGGAGCCGGCGTGCTCGACGCCCGCATCTGGGTCGCCGGCGGGCTGACGGAGTCCGGCGCCTCCGCCGAGGTCACCGTCTACGACCCCGCCGCCGACCGCTGGGAGGACGGCCCGAACCTTCCCGAGCCGCGCCACCACACGGCCGTCGCCGGGGACGGCGAGCGGCTGTGGGTGGTCGGCGGCTACACGAGCGACAACGAGCCGTCCGACACCGTCTGGATGATCGAGAAGGACGCCTGGACCAGCGGCCCCGCCCTCCCCGAGCCGCGTGCGGCCGGCGCGCTGGCCTGGGACGGCGCCCGCCTGGTCTACGCCGGCGGCGCCGGTCCCCAGGGTCTCGCCGGCGACGTCTTCGTACTGCAGGACGAGCAGTGGCAGCGCATCGGCGGGCTCAGCACACCGCGCGAGCACCTCGCCGCCGCGTCCGACGGCGACGGGACCTCGTGGTTCCTCGCGGGCCGCACCGCCGGGCTCGACACCAACCTCGCGGACGTCGACGTGGTCACGGGTACCGATGTGCACAAGGCCGGAGAGGTCCCCACTCCGCGCGGCGGCGTCGCCGGATTCCACGCGCCCGGCCGCGGCGGCTGCGTCGCCGGTGGCGAGGGCACCGGCGGCACGTTCGACGAGGTCGAGTGCGTCGACGCGGACGGCAACGGGTCGAGCCTGCCGGGGCTGCGCAGGAGCCGCCACGGGCTGGGCGCGGCGGTCGTCGACGGTGTCGCGTACACGCTGCTCGGCGGACCGGAGCCCGGCCTGTCGGTCGCGGACGACGTCGAGGCGCTCCCCCTCTAAATCGGGTGGACGGCGCGCTGCCCGTGTGCTTGGGTCGTCGGCACGCCCCGAGGAGCGAGAGGAGGTGAGCGCGATGTTCGCCGATTGGATCATGCGCTCTCACTCCGCTGCCCGGGCGTTCGCGCGGAGCTGAGAGCGCGCGAACCCGAAGGAATTCACGATGACCGATCTGGTCGTACGCCCGCTCGTCGCGGGTGAGGAAGATCTGTTCCTGTCTCTGGTCGAGCCCGCGCTGGTCGGCATCCAGTCGGTCGGCCGCGACTACCGCGAGCTGGCCGGGCTGGGCCAGTACCGTCCCGAGTGGACATGGGTGGCGCTGCGGGACGACCGGGTGGTGGCCCGTGCGGCGTGGTGGGCCGGCCCGGATGATGACAAGCCGATCGCGCTGGACTGGCTGGACTTCGCCGACGGCGAGTCCGCCGCCGCCGTCGAGATCCTTGGCGCGGCCGGGATCGATGCCGAGTACTGTCTGGTCCTGCCGCCGCACTGGCGCGACGATCCGGCGGTCCGCAAGGCCGGCGAGGGCCGGATCGAAGTGGCCGAGCGGGCCGGCATGCGCCGGTTCGTCGAGCGGCTCCGGTACGCCTGGACGCCGACCGACGGGCTGCCGGACCGTCCCGGCCGGCTGCGGTTCGAGCCGGAGCCGGACGACGGCAGGATCTTCGAGGTCCTGCGCCGGATCGCGCACGGCTCGCTGGACGCGCACGAGCGGCGCGCCATGGAGCAGGGCGGGCCGGACGCCGCCGCGCGCGACGAGCTGGACTTCCTGCGCTGGATGCCATCGCCGCGCGAGTGGTGGCGCCTCGCGTACACAGTGGACGGTAAGCTGGCCGGGCTCACGGCACCGGGCCGCAACTACCAGGGGCCCGTGATCGGCATCGTCGGCGTGGTGCCCGGGCAGCGCGGGCACGGCTACGCCTACGACCTGCTGGCCGAGGCCACGCACCTGCTCGTGGCCGAGGGCGCCGGGCAGGTGACCGCGGAGACCGATACGACGAACACGCCGATGGCGGCGACGTTCGCGCGGGCCGGCTATCCGATCACACAGGAGCGGATCTACTTGAAGTGACCCGGTCCGCTCGCCGCCCGCGGCTCGTGCCGCACTGTTTGAGCTAAAGCTAAAGCGACACCGGCAGCGGGAGGCGAGCGGCAAGCTCCTGTCGTGCCACGACACCGTAACGGCGCGGTCTCAAAGGAGCCGACAGTGAGACATACCCGCTCTGAATCACTCAAACGGCCCAGTTGGGCACATTGTTGAACGATCTACCCTGAGACGTAGTCGCCGCGCGAGTCAACTCACGGGTCAGTCTGCCGGAGGGGTGAGACCATGTTCAAGAGCTTCATTGCCTGGCTGGATTTCTACATCTCCCGCGAGACGCCCGCATCCGTCCTCAAGAGTCTCGTCGGACTGATGGCCTTCGCCGGTCTACTCGGAACAATCTTCGGTAATCAGGCCATTCGTGTAGGCGCCTTTGTTGTCGTCATCGTCTTCGTAGTGTTGGTAATTCTCCTCCTGCTCGCAGACCGCCGCCATCTCCAGCAGCGCTATGGCGTGACCCGAGAGCTCCTGACAAGATATTGCGACTTCGTCGTCGACAACAGCTCCAAACCGCTCGTCTCGGTGGAGGCGTGGAATCAGGTCGTATACATCCAGCCCAACGGTGACGTGAACGAGGTCATCACGATCAAGGCCACCGCGATTCGCGAGAGGGTCTACTTCATCCGCATGCCGGCGGGAAGCCGTTGGGATCAGCCAGAACGGTACCGCAGCAACGTCCAGGTCGTCGCGAGGAGCTTGACTGTCAACCACAGTGCAGGTCCTCGATGGATAGTGACGACCTCGTGGATTTCAGCACGAAAACTGACCGCCATACTTCATCTTCATGAGCCAATCAAACAAGGCGAGGAAATTCGCTACGAGGTCGTCCGAACCTGGCCGGCGAAATGCCGGCCACTGATGCGGGACAACGTCGCAGAGAGCTTTACCTACAGCGCTTCGAAGCTTCACGACATTCGACACGTCGCATACAAAATCGTCTTGCCAGGCGAATTTGATGCTGTGCACGAGCCGATCGGCCACCTGGAACCCGATGTACATCTTTCAGTCGAAGGCGAGTATGACCAGGAAGGAAGAAGAGTGTTCACCTGGCGCACCGATCTCGTCCCCGCCGGGAAGGTAGTCGGGATCAGGCTTGAACTGAGTGGGTCCCGGCCCTGAGCCGGGACCAACTCATCGCTGACTATGAATCGCCTTCTTCGCCACCCATTTGGCAAGCTCTCTCGTTCAGGTTGCCGCCTGCTCATATGACATCGCCGATACCGGTCGCCCCGATACAACGATGGCGACAACACCTGGTCATCGAACACACGCGGCCAGGGCGGGATCGACCTCCCCTGGCCGCAGCACGCGAAACGCTATCAATGCTCAGATGAGCGATGCGCACAGGACTACACGTCGAAGCCTGGTCGAGTGATCGGTGTGGTCAGGAGTCTAGATGCCGATGCCGAAAACCCAGCTTCGCGGAGTAGCCGCCCAGGACGGCGCGAAGCACCCCGTCCGGCAGGCCCGCCAGGTACCACCAGCCGCGGCCGCCGTGCGCGACGAGCACGTCCAGTGTCGGGAAGTCCTCCACCGGGTGGAGCTTCAGCCCCACCGCATCCAGCGACCGCTGGCGCTCCACTTCGGACGCGAGCGGGTGGCGCAGGTGCGGGTTCACGTTGACCACCAGCCGGAACCGCACCGGGTCGTGCGCCGCGATCGGCTGGATGCCGGCGGCCCGCGGGCTGTAGCCGCAGAACAGCAGCACACGGTCGACGCCCTCCGACTCGAACAGCGCGTCCAGCGCGGCGGGCGCCGGACCGACGGACCGGACCGGAACAGGTCGCCGGGGCGTGCCGGCCTCCTCTATGGGCGAGGCCATCAGCTGCGGGGCGGGCGCGCTCCAGGATCGTCGTCGCACCGCCCGCGAGCGGGACGAACGCCGAGCTGCCCAGCCCGTGGGCGAAGACCAGCTCAGCACGGGACAGACACCGGTCGTCCGGCCGGACGCCGAGCACCCGGTCCCGCACAGCTCGGCGGCGTCGCGGACGCAGCCGTGCCGGTGCGTCGCACCCTCGGCCCACAGGTCGTCCAGAGGTGTCCGGCTTGATCGACTTCGGCCGAGAACGTCGGTGCTCGCCGGTAGGCTGGTGATTCGGGGCCGGAGGCCACGACCGGCCCGTCCCCGCTGGTCGCGCAGCCCGTGGCGTCGGGCGATGGGTGATCGGGAGCAATCCGGGCGGTTCGTACGTTGACGGGGGTAGAGGTCATCTCGGGATAGGGAGGCACCGTCGTGCCTGTGTTCGTGCTCCTGCTGGTCATGATGCTGGCCGAGATCGCGGTGATCGTCGCGGTCGGGCAGGCCATCGGTGCGCTGGTCACCGTGGGGCTGCTGGTCGCGGTGTCCGTCGTGGGGGTGGCGATGCTGCGCCGGCAGGGCACCCGCACGCTGGCGGCCTTCGGCGACGCGGTCCGCAACCGGCGGGACCCGCAGCCGCAGATGGTCGACGGCATGCTCGTCGGCGTCGCCGCGGGCCTGGTCCTCTTCCCCGGGTTCGTCTCCGACGTGCTCGCCCTGCTCCTGCTCTTCCCGCCGACCCGGGCCGTCGTACGGCGCCGCGTGCTGCGCCGCGCCGAACAGCGCAGGCCGACGCAGGTGTTCGTGGTCGACTCCGAGGTGGTCCACCCCGAGCCCCCGGAGCCGATCGTGATCGACTCCACCCGCGAGGACCGCCCCTAAATCCCGCGAGTCCCCCGCTCCCGCACACGAGAGCAGGGCTCGTGTGGTTCCAGGAGACGCTAGGAGAACCGCGGAGTCGGGAAGGCGACCGGGCTGCGCAGTCCGGCCCGGTCGACCGCCCGCACGCCGAAGAACACGTTGTCCTTCGACATGTCGATCGTCGTCGACGTGACGTCGCCGACCGGAATGGCGTGTGTCCACTCCGGATCCGTCGTCTCCCGCCAGACCACCTCGTAGCCGGCGAGGTCGGGCTCGGGCCCCCGCTCCCACACCAGGTCCGTGCTGTTCGTGAGGGCCGCGGTGAGGATGCCGACGTTCTTCGGCGTGCCCGGTGCGTTGGCCAGCGACCACAGTGTCGCCGCGTTCACCTTGGCCACCCGTGTCATGAACGCGAAGTCGCAGAACTGGATCAGGTCGCCGTACTGCTTGCCGTCCTCCACCCGGACGTCCTGGTGCTGGTGCGCGAAGTCCTCATTGGGCTCGGTGAACCGGGCCGCGGGATAATCCTGCTCCAGGAACGAGATGTGGTCGCCGCCGCGCAGGTACCGGTCGCGCCGGTAGATCACGCGCACCCGCATGCCGGTCGCGTCGTTGTCGGCCACCTCCCGCACGAACCTGGCCAGCTGGCGCGCCGGCGAGTCGTTCTCCCCGCCGACCGCCCGGCGGATGTTCCCCTCCTCCGGGGTCTCCGCGGTGGGCACGCCCTCGGCGAACAGCCGGATCGTGCGCGGGTCGCGGGTGCCGTCGTCGGCGGTGCTGGCGCCGACGATGTCGTTGGTGAACATGCCCTGTACGTCGGTGCCGGCCGCCTTGAACAGCCGAGCCATGTGGGCGGAGCCGTACAGGCCCTGCTCCTCCCCGGCCACCGGCGCGAACACGATGGTCGCTTCGGGCTCGTGCTTCGCCATGATGCGCGCCAGCTCCATCACGACCGCCACGCCCGACGCGTCGTCGTCGGCACCGGGCGCGTCGTCGGTGGCGTTCATGACGTCGCTGACCCGCGAGTCGTAGTGCCCGGTGATCACGTACACCCGGTCCGGCGTCACCGAGCCGCGCAGGGTCGCGACCACGTTGGTGATCCTGGTGGGCACGGGGATCCGCTCGCCGTCCGGTTCCTGGATGTAGGACTGCAGCTCGACGGTCATCCGGCCACCGGAGTCCGCCGCGTACGTGGACATCTCGGCGAACATCCAGTCGCGTGCGGCGCCGATCCCGCGTGCCGGGTCGTCCTGCGACGACAGCGTGTGGCGGGTGCCGAACGACACCAGCTTGCGGACCGTCGCCTCGATCCGCCGCTGGTCGATCTCACGCAGGACGCGCAACAGCTCCTTGCTCGGCCGCTGGGCCAGCGGGGGCCGGTCCGAGTCGCCGCCGCGGCCGGGCTCAGCGCCCGCGACGCCCGGGACCCCGACGACTGACACACCGCCGGCCGCCACCGAGGCGGCAAGGAACGTTCGCCGTGATGACCTGGATTGCTCGGGATTCTGTGTCATCACTTCTGCATACACCGCCCGGCGGGCGTGGTACAGACCTCACCAACGGACGGCGTCCAGGTACGCGAAGCTGTTGCGCGCGGTGTCCAGCGGAGCCGGCTGGTCGTCGCGCTCCACGAGCCAGTACCGCACGCCGCCGCGGTCCGCCTTCTCGAAGATGTGCGGGAAGTCGACCACGCCGGCGCCGACGTCGGTCCAGTGGCCGGCACCGTCGTGGTCCTTGACGTGCAGCACCGGGAACCGCTTGGGGTTCTCGTCGAACAGCCGCCGCGAGTCCGCCCCCGCCCGGTGCGCCCAGCCGATGTCGAGCTCGAAGCCGACCGCGTGCGGGTCGGTCTCGCGCAGCAGGATCTCGTAGAGCACCTGGCCGTCGACCACGCGGAACTCGGTGTCGTGGTTGTGGTGCAGCACGCCCATGCCCAGCTCCCGGGCCGCCGCGCCCGCGTCACTGAGCTGCCGCGCGCCCAGCCGCATGCCCTCGACCGTGTACATGTCGCCCGGGAAGGAGGAGAGCACGAGCCACCGGACGCCGATCGTCTTCGCGTCGGCCACCTTGCCCGCCCAGTCGCCGACGATGTCGCCATGCCCGACGTGCAGGATCACCGGGTTCAGCCGGGCCTCGCGGCACATGTCCCGGATCTCGGCAGCCGAGCGAGGGAATGCGCTTACCCCGACGCACTTGTAGCCGATCCCGGCGAGCGCACGCAGCGTGCCCAGCGGGTCGGCGGCGAGGATGTCGCGGACGGTGTAGAGGTGCATGCCGATGCCGCCGGCCGGGATCCCCCTGCCGCTCCCGACGGTGTCCGCGGCGGCAGGCCCGGGCAGCGCGGCGCCGGCCGAGGTGGCGAGCGCCGTGACGCCGAGCAGTTGCAGGACTCTTCGTCTCGTCGATCCCATGCGATGCCTCCGTTCCTCGGGTGTCCGTTTGGGAAAGTACCGGAGAAAGCGCTTTCCTGCTATAGTCGAGCCTGCCGGATCACGGTTGGGCTATCGTGCGCGCGTGCCGACGCGACCCGTTGCCCTGCTGCGCGCGAACCGTGCCTTCCGCGCGCTCGCGCTGGCCCGGGTCGTCTCGCTGACCGGTGACGCGCTGAGCCTCGTCGCGCTGATGGTGTACACGGCGAGCACCGCGGGCGAGGCGCTCGCGGTCGCCCTGCTGCTGCTCGTCGGCGACTTCGCCCCCTCGCTCCTGAGCCCGCTCGCCGGCGCGCTGTCCGACCGGTTCGACCTACGCCGCGTCATGATCGTGAGCGAGGTTGTCCAAGGTGGACTCATCGTGGCGATCGCGCTGACCCTGCCGCCGCTGCCGGTCCTGCTCGTGCTCGTCGGCCTGCGGGCGGCCGCCGGGCAGGTGTTCCTGCCTGCCTCGCGTGCCGCGGTGCCCGCGCTCGTGCGCGACGAGGACCTGCCGGCGGCCAACTCGCTCGTCGGCCTGGGCGGCAACGC